>CANQUW010000039.1 GCA_947627145.1 uncultured Bacilli bacterium | reverse complement strand
GTTTTGTTGCAATCTTTGTATTAGCTATTGGTGGATTCTATGCTGTTCTATATAAGACAGGAGCATATAGAGTTTTATTAGATAAAATAGTCAAAAAAGTAAAAGGAAAGGAAAAAATTGTTTTACCAGTAATAATGATATTACTTGCAGTAGCAACATCAGTATGTGGATTACAATTACCACTACTAGCTGTATTCCCATTTATCATTTCTTTAGTATTATTAATGGGATATGATAAAAAAACAGCTGCAACTGTAACAGTAGGATCTGTAGTAGTAGGACTTGCTGGATCTACATTTGCATATAGTGTTACTAGTATATTAATACAAGTATTCTCTATTAAGATAACATCAGAAATTATTTCTAAAGTTATTATTTTAGTAGCAGGACTTGCATTACTAATATTTGAAACTATTAGACATATTGGTAAACAAAAGAAATCTAAAGATCATGAAAAATTATTAAAAGATTATGTACCAGAAGAAGTTAAAGGTTCTGCTAAGAAACAAAAAGTATGGCCATTAGTTGTTATACTAGATTTAGTTTTCTTAATCATGATTTTATCATTTATTTCATGGAGTGGAGCATTTAATTTAGATATTTTTGATACAGCAACAAAAGCTGTAACAGAATTTGAAATTGGAAAATTTGCAATCTTTGGAAAATTACTTGGTACTGTTAATCCATTTGGATCTTGGACATTAACAGAACTATCTCTAGTTCTAGTTATTGCATCAATAATCATTGCATTAATCTACAAAATCAAATTTAATGATTATTTACAAACAATGCTTACTGGTGCAAGAAGAGCATTACGTCCAGCATTACTAATAGTATTAATTTACACTTGTTTAGTAATCGTAACATATCATCCTTTCCAATTAGTTATTTATAACTGGTTATTCAAATTAACAAAAGGATTTAATGTTGCAACTACAACAATAGTCGCAGGACTTGCTGGTCTACTTAATGTAGAACCATCATATGCATTCCAAAGTGCTGCACCATATTTACAAAGTTTAGTAAGTGATAAAACAACATACCCACTAATTGCAGTAATATTCCAATCTATGTATGGACTTGTAATGTTAGTCGCACCAACAAGTGTGGTATTAATGACAACATTATCTTACTTAAACATTTCATATAAAGAATGGTTAAAACACATTTGGCGTTTAGCATTAGAATTATTAGTTGGATTAGTAATCCTATTTACAATTCTTATGTTAATATAAAAATAACGAAAACCTAGCTAAATTAGTTAGGTTTTTTTGTGTAAAAATTTACAAAACAAAATTTTCAAAATTTCTGTCACTTTTTTTAGAACATATTTTATTGAAATATAGACCAAAATATTCATAGAATATAAATAGGAGGAGATAGAATGTTTTCAAAATTTAGTGAAGAAGCACAAAAAGTATTAAATAATTCAAAAAATGAAATGCAAAAATTAAGGCATCCATATGTAGGAAGCGAACACTTATTACTATCTATATTAAAAGATGAAGATTTAGCCATAACAAAAAAATTAAATAGAATTGGAATTAATTATAAAAATTTTCGTGATGAAATTATAAATGTAATAGGCAAAGGAACAGAATCCAATAATTGGTTTTTATATACACCACTTTTAAAAAGAGTAATAGAATCTGCAATCCTTGACAGCAAAGAAAATGAAACAGAAGAAGTAACAGTAGAAAATCTTTTTTTAGCATTATTAGAAGAAGGAGAAGGTGTTGCGATTAGATTATTAATAGGAATGAATATTGATATTGATGAACTATACGATGAATTTATAGATAAACTAAATCCAAAAAGAAGTGATTCCAAAACTAAACTATTAATAGAAGAATATGCAGTAGACTTCAACAAAAGAGCGAAACTAGGTGAAATCGACCCAGTAGTAGGTTGTGATGAAGAAATAACAAGATTAATTGAAATTCTATCTAGAAGAACAAAAAATAATCCTCTTTTAATAGGAGAAGCAGGAGTAGGAAAAACAGCTATAGTAGAAGAACTCGCAAGACGTATAGAAGAAGGAAAAGTACCTAATAGTTTAAAAAATAAAAGGATATTTTCAATGGCTATGTCATCTTTAATTGCGGGAACTAAATATCGTGGAGAATTTGAAGAAAGAATAAATAAAGTAATAGAAGAAATAGAAGAAAATCAAAATATAATAGTATTTATTGATGAAATTCACACTATGGTAGGAGCGGGAGGTGCCGAAGGTGCAATAGATGCATCCAATATACTAAAACCAGCACTAGCTCGTGGAAAAATAAAATTAATAGGAGCCACAACAAATTCAGAATATAAAACATTTATTGAAAAAGATAAAGCACTAGATAGAAGATTTCAAAAATTAGAAATTCTAGAACCTAATCCTAAAAAAGTAAAAAACATTTTATTAAAATTAAAACCCTTATATGAAAGTTTTCATGGAACTATAATAGAAGAAGATATAATAGACTTAATTATAAAATTAAGTAATGAATATATTTACAATAGAAAACAGCCAGATAAAGCTATAGATATTTTAGATGAAGTATGTGCCAAAGCAGCTTTAATGTTAAATCCAGAAGAAGAAAAACAAATATCAATAAATTCGGACCTTAATAAAATAAGAAAACTAAAAACCAAAGCAGTTTTAAATCAAGATTATGAAAAAGCCTCTTTTTATAAAAGAGAAGAACAAAAGTTAGAAGATAAAATCAATAGATTAGAATTAAAATTATCTAAAAACAATAAACCAAAGAAAATTACTAAAAAATTAGTAAAAGAAGTTGTATCTATAAAAAGTAAAATACCTATATATGAAAGTGAAGATATGACTAAAGTCGTAAGAAGTCTAAAAAAAGATTTATTAAATAAAGTATATGGACAAAACAATATAATAGAAGAGTTATGTGATTTTACTATGAAACTAAAATGTAATTATTTAAAAATAAAACCATATTCGTTTCTTTTAGTCGGACCAACAGGCGTAGGAAAAACATATTTAGTAAAAGAATATGCAAAAAGCTTATATAATAAGGAATCATTTATTAGACTAGATATGAGTGAATATAAAGAATCCCACAGTGTAAGCAAAATACTTGGCTCCCCACCAGGATATATAGGATATGATGACAACAATAATGTTTTAGAAATGGTAAAAAGTAACCCACATTCTATAATACTTTTAGACGAAATAGAAAAAGCTCATCCAAATGTTATTAAATTATTATTACAAATATTAGATGAAGGGAAAATAAAAAATTCTAAAGGAGAAGAAATTAATTTTAACAATACATTAATATTTATGACATCGAATATTGGTTATGATAATTCCAAAATAGGATTTACCAAAGAAAGAAGTAAATTATCAAAAGAAATGAAAGACTTCTTCAGTATAGAATTTTTAAATAGAATAGATAAAATATATTATTTCCACAGTTTTTGTGGAAAAGACATAAAGAAAATAGTAACTTTTAAACTTAATTTGTTGAAAAAGTTTTTTAAAGATAAAATAGAATTTAATTATTCCACAGAAGTTGTGGAAGAAATTATAAAAGAATCAAATTATCAAGAATTTGGTGCGAGAAAAATAGATAAAATAATAAACGAAGAAGTATCTTCGAAAATAACATCAAATCTTATTAAAGGAATTCCTAAATTAGAATTAAATTCTTTAAAAACGACATAAATATTTGGAAAATAAACTTTATCGTGTTATAATTGCTTTTAGAAATAGAGGTGATATTATGCACATTTATAATACTTTAACAAGAAAGGTAGAAGAGTTTATTCCTATAGAAAAAAATAAAGTTAGGATGTATACGTGTGGACCAACTGTTTATGATTATGCCCATATTGGAAATCTTCGTACTTATATTTTTGAAGATATTTTACAAAAAGGACTTGAGTATCTTGGGTATGATGTAAAAAGAGTAATGAATATAACAGATGTTGGACATTTAACAAGTGATGCTGATACTGGTGAAGATAAAATGGCAAAAGGCGCAAGAAGAGAAGGAAAAACAGTCTATGAAATTGCCGACTTCTACACTAAAGCATTCTTTAAAGATATGGAAAGTCTAAATATTAAAAAACCAGAAACAGTAGAAAAAGCAAGTGACCATATTGATATGTATATAAAAATGATTGAAAAAATGTTACAAGATGGTTATGCCTATGTTTCTAATGGTAATGTTTATTTTGATGTAACAAAAGCAAAAGATTACTATAAATTATCAGGTAGAAATCCAGAAGAAATGATGGTTGCGGTAAGAGAAGATGTTGAAAAAGATGAAAACAAAAAAAATCCAGGAGACTTTGGGCTTTGGTTTACGTTATCAAAATTTCAAAATCAAGCAATGAAATGGGATTCTCCTTGGGGAGTGGGTTATCCAGGATGGCATATAGAGTGTTCAGGACTAGCATGCCTTTACTTAGGAGATAAACTTGATATACATTGTGGAGCTGTAGATAATATTTTTCCACATCATACAAACGAGATTGCTCAAAGTGAAGCATATCTAGGTCATAAATGGTGTAATTATTGGTGTCATGGAGAATTTTTAAATGATAAACTAGGTAAAATGAGCAAATCAAAAGGTGGAATATTAACACTTAGTAGATTAAAAGAAGAAGGTTATGATCCTTTAATATATCGTTACTTTTGTCTAGGAAGTCATTATAGAAAACCATTAGTATTTACTTATGAATCTTTAGATATTGCTAAAAATGCTTATCAAAAACTTCTAAAGAAAGTATCAACTCTAACAGATGATGGAAATATAAATGAAGATAAGTTTAATGAATATAAAGATAAATTTACTAAGTCTATAGAAGATGACTTAAATACTTCTATGATGCTTACAACACTTTATGAAGTATTAAACGATAAAGAATTAAATGATTCTACTAAAAAAGAAATAATAAAAAGTTTTGATACTGTTTTATCATTAAGTTTACTAGATGAAAAAGAAGAACAAATAGATGAAGAAAAATTAGAATATATAAATAGAAAAATAAAAGAAAGAGCGGAAGCTAAGAAAAATAAAGATTATCATCTTGCGGATTCTATTAGAGATGAATTATTAAAAGAAAATATAAAGTTACTTGATACAAGAGAAGGAACTACATTTGAAATTATATAGTTTCTTCTTTTTGTGTTATGAGGTATAATGTAGAAGGAAGTGATTATATGGAAACAAAAGAAATAAACGTTTTAGTTCTAGCATATTTAGGAGATACAGTATACGAAAACTATATTAGAAAATATTTAATAAGTAAAAATATCGCTAATGTTAATTCTCTTCAAAAGGAAGCAGTTAAATATGTAAGTGCCAAAAGTCAAGCCAAGTTTTTAACAGAACTTGTGGATAAAAATTTTTTTAGTGAAGAAGAACTAACTATTATAAAACGTGCAAGAAACTATAAAACAAAATCTCATCCAAAAAATTGTGATATTATTACCTACAAATATGCAACAGGTCTAGAATCTTTAATAGGATATTTAGAATTAGAAGGAAAAACTAAAAGAATAGAAGAAATAATGAGTCTAATAACAGGAGGTAACAAATGTTAGTATATGGAAAAAATGTAGCAATAGAAATATTACAAAATAATATAAAAATAAAAAAAATCTACTTACAAGAACAATTTAATGACCAAAAAATATTGTCTCTTATCATAAAATCTAATATAAACCAAAAAATTCTTTCAAAAAAAGGTATGGATGACTTGATTGATGGTCTACATCAAGGTATAATATTAGACATTGAGGACTACAGATATTTTGATTTTAATAAAGTTCTAGAAGATGAAGAAATCAAAAATATTGTTATGCTTGATCATATAGAGGATCCACATAATTTTGGTGCTATTATAAGAACTTGTGAAGCAGCAGGAATAGATGCAATAATAATTCCAAAAGATAGACAAGTAGAAGTCAATTCAACCGTTATAAAAACTAGTGTTGGAACAGTCTTTAAAATGAAAATCATTAGAGTTTCAAATATCGCAAGTTCAATTGACAAATTAAAACAAAATAATTTCTGGATTATTGGAACAGATATGGATAATGCTATTGATTATAAAAATATAAACTATGAAGGTAAGACGGTTTTAATAATAGGAAATGAAGGAAAAGGTATGAGTCCACTTGTAAAAAAGAAATGTGATTTTCTAGCGAAAATTCCAATGTATGGAACAACTAATAGTCTAAATGCATCAGTTGCGGCAGGTATAATGATTTATGAAGTAGTTCGAAATAGAAAGTAGGAGAATATGCATTATAAAGAACTAAATGACTATGAATTATTAGATTTGATATATGAAAATAATGAAGAAGCAAGAGAATTATTATTAAAAAATATCAACCAATAATAATAGATTTTGCTAAAAAATATTATAATACAAATAAATATCATGGAATAGAACTAGAAGATTTAATACAAGAAGGTACCTATGCTATATTTAAAGCTATAGAAAAATACAAAATAGATAAAAATATCAAATTCTGTACTTATGTAACTGCCTGTATTAAAAGAAATATTCAAACATTTTGTAGAAAGACTACTAATAAAAGTTATGAAGTATTAAATAAATCTTTTTCATACGAAGTATGTGAACCAACAACTATGCAACCATATAAAAATATAATAACATCTGAAAAAGAGATAGATCCCCTAAATTTAACAATGTATAATGATTATTACAAAGAACTAAACGAATTAAGATTAGATTTAGATAGAGACTGTAGTGCTGTATTTGAACTTCGTTGTAATGGTTTTTCATATAAAGAAATCGCTAAACTCTTAGATATCAGTTATGATAAAGTAGGAAGATATTTAAAAAATATAAGAATTGAAATGAAAAAAAGATCTTTGGATGAAATTTATATAAATTAATAATTGAAAAAACACCTTATTTATTATATTATATATATAAGATAGGTGATAGTATGAATGATTCAAAAAAAGTAAGTATAAATTTTGAAAATTATAAAACCCCAGAGGATATAGAAAAATTATTTACTGAAATAGCAAAACAAATGAAGAATTATCATAATAAGAACTTTATAATAGGAGATTTCACAACAGATAATATTTATATTGGAGACGATGAAAAATTAGGATTTAATCATACGATTGGTTTTAAAGAACATCCAGAGCCAGAGCAAGAAAATGATGGCTATAAATATCTTATTTTATTGATGAGTGCATATTTACAAAAAACAGAAGATAAAGAAATAAAAGATAAATTGAAAGAAAACTCAAAATTAAATATGGATGATGTAATAGATTTCTATTCTCATAATAAAAAGAATTTACCTAAATTTAGAAAATTTTATTCAATTATAAATACTTCTTCAAAAAATGAAGAAGTAAATGATAATGAAAGTAATAATCAAAATAATAATAAAAGCAAAGGAATAGAAAATAAAAGTTTAGTTAAATCAAATGGACATTCTCTTGTACCAAATGATAAATTTAAACCAAATGGCTTTGTAACTTTATTTGTATTTCCATTTGTAATGATATACTTATTTCTAATTCTAGCATTACTTTATTGGATGATCGTATTAAATTAATATAAAAATAAATTGACATTTTGATAAGTTTATGGTATTTTAATGATGAACACGTCAAGGTGTTTTTATTTTGAAAGAAAAGATCAGGTGAAATATTATGGGAAAAAACGAAAAGAAAATGAAAAAGAATAATAAAGGAAAAGCAAAAAAAACTGAAAATAAAAGTTTATGGACAAGTTTTAGAATATTTTGTCATGGTGTAAAAAGTGAAACACAAAAAGTTCACTGGCCAAGTAAAAAAGATATGATTAAATATTCAATAGCTACAATACTTTTTGTTTTATTTTGTGGAATATTCTTTTATGCAATAGATATAATATTTGCATTTTTAAAATCATTAGTTAAATAATAGAATAGTAAAGAGGTGAAAAAGATGGATAAACAATGGTATGTAGTAAATACTTATTCAGGACACGAAAATAAAGTTAAAGAAAAATTAGAAATGCGTGCTGAATCTATGAATATGGAAGACTATATTTTTAGAGTAATAGTACCAGAACAAAAAGAAATAGAAGTAAAAGATGGAGTAAAAAAAGAAAAAATCAAAAAATTATTTCCAGGATATATATTAGTAGAAATGGTAATGACAGATGAAGCTTGGTATGTAGTAAGAAATACACCAGGAGTAACAGGATTCATCGGTTCAAGTGGAAAAGGAGCAAAACCAACACCATTACAACCAGAAGAAGTAGATAGAGTACTTGCTAATATGGGAATTAGTAGAATGGAAATTGATGAAAATCTTGAAGTTGGAACAAAAGTTAAAATTATTGGTGGACCATTCCAAGGAATGTATGGAAAGATTGATAGTATCGATATGGAAAATCAAAAAATTAACTTACTTGTTGATTTATTTGGACAAGAAACATCAGTTGAAGTTAATTTAAATGAAATTGATAAAGCATAAATCTTGCAAAAGTACAAGTTTTATGTTATTATAAATTGGCCTATATGAAATTACATATAGATTTAGTGGGAGGCATGGTTTGCATTAAGGCGGAGATCAAGCTATTATGACCACTCGCGAAAACTAAAAATTAGGAGGTGTTTTTCGTGGCAGCAAAAGAAGTAGTAAATAAGATTAAGTTACAAATACCAGCAGGAAAAGCAACACCAGCTCCACCAGTTGGAACAGTTCTTGGACCAGCAGGTATTAACTTACAAGATTTTTGTACAAAATATAATGATGCAACTCGTGATAAAATGGGAGATATTTTACCAGTTGAAATTTCTGTATATGAAGATAGAAGTTTTGATTTCGTAATTAAAACTCCACC
>CANQUW010000038.1 GCA_947627145.1 uncultured Bacilli bacterium | reverse complement strand
TTTTTAGAAAATAAATATGTTCTTAAAAGACGATGTACTGTTGTATCTGGATAACGTCTTATTGGTGAAGTAAAGTGAGTATAACATTTACTTCCAAGTCCATAGTGTCCTAAATTCTCTTCACGATATTCTGCTTTTTGCATACTTCTTAAAAGTAGTGTTGATAATATTTTAAATTCAGGTTTATCTTCTAAAGATTTAATTATTTTTTGAATTGTAGTTGGACTATTATCTTTTATATTTCCTACTACGTTATAACCAAGAGAAGATACAAAACTTAAGAAACTTCTAATCTTTTCTTCTTTTGGATATTCATGAATACGATAAATAAATGGTAAGTTCATATAGAAGATATGAGTTGCAACACATTCATTAGCGGCAATCATAAAGTCTTCTATTAAGTTTTCTCCTGTACCTCTATTTCTAAGTCCGATGCTTGTTGGATGACATTTATCATCTACATATATTTTTGCTTCATCTATTTCAAAGTCAATGTATCCACGATTAACTTTCATTTTACGAAGAATTTTTGCAAGTGCTGCCATATCTTTTAGAGGTTCTACAAATTCTTCATAACCTTCTGGTGTTGTATTTTCTTCTAATATTTTATTAACGTTATTATAAGTCATTTGTTTACGAGACTTTATTACACTTTCAAATATATCATAGTTTAATTGTTTTCCGTTCTCATCAAACTCCATTACACAAGATATTGTAAGACGATCTTCATTTGGATTTAGAGAACATATTCCATTTGATAATTCATGAGGTAGCATTGGTATAACTCTATCTACTAAATATACACTTGTACCTCTTTCTAAAGCTTCTTTATCTAAAGGTGTTCCTTCTTTTACGTAATATGATACATCTGCAATATGTACTCCGAGTTCGAAGTGTCCATTCTCTAATTTTTTAATAGATACAGCATCATCTATATCTTTAGTATCATCACCATCAATTGTAAAAATTGTTTCTCCACGTAAGTCTTTTCTTCCTTTTATATCTTCACTTGACACTTCCATTGGAATATGTTTTACTTGTTCTTTTACATCATCTGGAAATGTTGTTGGAATATTATATTTATAAACTATTGATAAAATATCTACTCCAGGATCATTTTTATGACCTAGTATTTCTATTACTTCTCCTTCATATTTAGTATTGTTATTTAATTTTCTTATTAGTTTTACTACGACCTTATGTCCATCTACTGCATTAAGTGATTTATCTTTTGGTATTTCTATATTAATTTTTATTTTTTTATCATCTAAATTAATATGACCTTTACCATTTACTTCGTAATATTCTCCAATATATTTATCTTGTTTTCTTTTTATTATTTTAAGTATTCTTCCTTCAATTCTTTCAGTATTAAGTTTACTTGTCACTTCTACTAATACAGTATCTTCGTGTATCGCACCATTCATGTTTTCTTCTGCGATATAAATATCATCTTCTTCTCCGTCTACAATTACAAAACCAAATCCTTTTTTATTTACTTTTATAATTCCTTTTTTTAAATGACTGTCTTCAAGTAACATGTATTTATCTTTATTAGTATGATAAATTATTACTTCATCTTCTAGTTCTCTTAAAGTATCAGTCATTTCTTTTATATCAGAAATTTCTGTTAAAGAAAGTTTATTTTGTATATCATAAATTGATAAAGCTTTTTGTTCTTGTTTTAATAAATTTATTATTTTTTCTTTCATAGATAACACCTCTTCTGTATTATAATAATTTTATCATTTTTTATAGTAATTTACAAAGAAAAAAACTTCACAAGGAAGTTTATATTACATAAATGATGAAACTAAGCAGATTGCGAAGAAAATAAAACCTAAAACAAAAGTTATACGAGTAATAACAAGTTCTGAGCCTCTTTCTTTTCTTTCTCTAAATAAATCTGAATTACCTCCAGAAATTATTTTAGCTGCATCTTCTGCTTTTCCACTTTGTAAAAGCACTATTACTATTAATAAAATTGATATAATAAGTAACGCTGTTTCCATTACTAATCCCTCCAAATCAATGATAATATAATACCATATTTTTTATATTTTATCAAGTCATTTTGATATTTCTAATTAGTTTGTTACGTAAAAGTTTTTTTAATATTATGAATGTCTTTATTTAATCAATTTTTGATTGATAAAATTATCTCAAACTAACGTTTTTTAATCTCCTCTTTAATAAATTTTATAAATTCTGAAATTGGCATCGAATAAGTTTCTTCACTTCCAAGTTTTCTAAAACTTATTAAGTCATTATCCCTTTCATTATCTCCAAGTATCAAAGTTATAGGATTTTTCATAACATTACTTTGTCTTATTTTTTTACCCATTTGTTCATGAGAATCATCATATTCTACTCTAATATCTTCATCTTCTAAAATTTGTTTAATCTTTTTACAGTATTCGTTATGATATTTAATATTAACAGGAACAATATTTACTTGTACTGGAGAAAGCCATATTGGAAGAACACCTTTAAATTGTTCAAGTAATAATACCAAAAATCTTTCATAAGAACCTAGTACCGCTCTATGAACCATAACAGGAACTTCTTTTTTTCCATTCTCATCAATATAGAAAAGTCTAAATCTCTTAGGCATAGCAAAATCTAATTGAACAGTTGGAATCTGTATATCTCTCCCCAATGCATCCTTAAACATAAAATCAAGTTTAGGTCCATATAATGCAGCTTCTCCTTCACATCTTTTAGCATTAAGTCCTAATTCATCTGATACTTCTTGAAGTAGTTTTTCACATAAATCCCAATCATTTTGTTCTCCAATATATTTTTCAGGATGTTCATAATCTCTTACTGATAAAGATACCCAATGATTATCCCATAATCCCATACTAGAATAAAAATCTTTTATCAAATTACATATATTAATTATTTCTTCTTTAACTTGCTCTCTAGTGCAAAATACATGACCATCCTCAACAGTTATAGCATACACTCTAGATAAACTATTTCCAACTGCACCAGGAAGTTCAGCACGATATTGCTTATCACTTTCCATATATCTAATAGGAAGATTTTTATAACTTCTAAGTTTTGATGCAAAAATTTGAGTATGATGAGGACATTGTACAGGTTTCAAAACAAATTTATGTCCTTTTGGTGATTCAACTCTAAACAATTCATCATTAAATTTACTAGCATGACCACTAGTTTCAAATAAAGAAATATCTGCAAGGGACGGGCAACTTACTTTTTGAAATCCATATCTTCTACATATTCTTTCTATTTCCTTTTGTAACTCATCTTTAACAATAGTACCTCTTGGAGTATAAAGTGGAAGTCCAGCACCTACATAATCCGAAAAACAAAACAAATCTAAATCTTGTCCTATTTTTCTATGATCTCTTGCTTTAGCATCTATCAAAAACTCATTATATTTATCTAAATCTTCTTGTGAAGAAAAACTTTTACCAACAATTCTAGTAATCATTTCATTTGAAGCATTCCCTTCTAAATAAACTCCACTAATTCTTAAAAGTTTTACATAAATACTATTATCCAATTTTTTAATTTCTTCTTCCAACATAGAAAAATCATTTTCACTTATTTGTTTATCAATTTTAAATTCATAATAAAATTCTTCATCGTTATAAGACATATTATCAAGTCTTACATCGTTATATTTTTCATTAATTACTTTCTTTAACAATTCACAACATCTTTGATTCATAATATACCTTCTTTCTTTTATTTACTTTTGAAAAAGATCTTCGTATCAACATCCGTTTCCGTCATATAACCATCTCCTTTACTAAATAAAAAGAGGATGTACCATTAGGAGTCTATTTAAGACGGTACCATCCTCTGTTTTACTTAATTATTTTAACCGAATATATCGGGTAATCTCTTTCGAGTACAACTAATAGGTAGTAATTATTAAGTTTATTTATTATCTCCCACCAACTGATAACTCTCTTTAAAATAACATATTAATAATCATATCCTATATCATAGTTTTTAAAAAATAAAAGCCTATTACTGATTGTAATAGACTTATAAAACTTAATTTAATAAACAATGCTAAAACAATCAATACAAAACAATTGATTTAAATGTCACAATATAAGTTGTCGTTGTCATTTGATTATTTAACATATTATATCTCTCCTTCAAAAGCACTTTAATTATATCAAATTTACACTAATTTGTCAATTTCTTCTTCTATTCTCATAAGTTCATTATATTTACATATTCTATCAGTTCTTGACATTGAACCTGTTTTTATTTGACCAAGATTAAGTCCTACTGATAAAGATGCGATAGTTGTATCTTCTGTTTCTCCACTACGATGAGAAATTATAGTTTTATAGTTGTTTTGTTTTGCTAGGTTTATTGCTTCAATAGTCTCTGTTATTGTTCCTATTTGATTTACTTTTATTAGTATAGCATTACCTGCATTCATATCTATTCCCTTTTGTAAGTATTCTTTATTTGTTACAAATAAGTCATCTCCAACTAATTGGATTTTATCTCCTAGTTTTGTAGTTATTTCTTTAAATCCGTCCCAGTCATTTTCATCTACTGGATCTTCTATTGAAATAATTGGATATGTATTTACTAGTTCAATATAGAAGTTTATCAATTCTTCTGTTGTTAATTCTTTATTATCTACAATGTATTTTCCATCTTTATAGAATTCACTAGCTGCAGCATCAATTGCTAGATTTACATCAACACCTGGAGTATAGCCTGCTTTGGTAATTGCTTCTATTATTAAATCAAAACCTTCTTTGTTACTGTGAAGGTTAGGTGCAAAACCTCCTTCATCTCCTACTCCTGTTGAATATCCTTTTTCGTTTAACACTTTTTTTAGAGCATGAAATATTTCACTTCCTACACGTACTCTTTCATGGATAGTATCTCTTACAGGAATAATCATAAATTCTTGAAAGTCTAGGTTGTTATCAGCATGAGCTCCTCCGTTTAAAATATTCATCATTGGCTGTGGTAAAGTTTTTCCATCTCCTACATATTCATATAGTTTTTTATTCGCTGATTTTGCACATGCTTTTAAGTAAGCCATAGATATTCCTAGTATAGCATTTGCTCCAAAAGTCGATTTTGTTTTAGTATCATCTAGTTCAATCATATAATAGTCTAGAGATTTTTGAGTTTCAAAATCTTTACCAATTAAATTATCTCTTAATGTAGTATTTACATTTTCTACTGCTTTTAAAACTCCAAGACCATTGAATCTTTTTTCATCATGATCTCTTAACTCTAGTGCTTCTCTTTCTCCTGTAGATGCACCACTTGGTACCATAGCACGTCCCATTATATTATTTTCTAAAATCACATCTACTTCTACTGTTGGATTTCCTCTTGAATCTAATAGTTCTCTTGCTTTTATATCTTTAATCTTCATTTTTTATCTCCTTTACTAAATCTTTAAATTCTTGTCCTCTTTCTTCACATTCTTTATATTGGTCCCATGATGCAGTTGCAGGACTTAATAAAACTATATCTTTTGGTTTTGAAAGTTCTATACACTTTTTAAATCCATCATGTAAAAATTCATAAGCATAAGTTTCTTTATTAATACTTTTACCATATTCCAATATTCTTTCTCGACACTGTCCTATAGCAATAATTGCTTTTACATTTTCCATAAATGGTGTTAGGTCTTCTAAAACTTGCCCTCTTTCTAGTCCTCCTAAAATTACTATAGTTGGTCTTTTGAATGATGAAAGAGCAATTTGTGTACATTTAATATTTGTTGCTTCTGTATCATTATAAAAATCTACTCCATTTATAGTATCAACATATTCTAGTCTGTGCTCTACTCCTTTGAAATTAGAAATTACTTCTACTATTTTTTCATTTGGAATATCTAATTCTTTAGCAACCATAATAGATGCCATAATATTTTCTAAGTTATGTTTTCCTGGAATTTTTATATCATCTAAATTAATAATTTTTTCTCCATAATAGCAAATAAAATTATCTTTTTCATAACAACCACTTATTTCATGACTTGATGAAAAATATTTTGTCTTTGCTTTAAAACTTTTACTAATATTTGTTGCTTCTTCGTTTTCTATATTAGTAATTGCAATATCATTTTCAGTTTGATTTTTAAACATACGTGCTTTTAATTCTTTATAGTGTTCATAAGTTTTCATAAAATCTATATGTGCAGGACTAATATTTGTAAGTACTCCAATATGAGGATTAAACTCTTTTAAATTTTCTAATTGTTGGCATGATACTTCCATTACTAAAATATCATTTTCTTTTATATCATTTAATATACTACAAAAAGGTATTCCTATGTTTCCTATTAATTTTGTTTTTTCAGGATAAGCATTTTTTATAATTTCGTAAGTTAGTGTTGTTGTTGTTGTTTTTCCATTAGTACCTGTAATACCTATTAAAGTTACATTTTTAGGTAAAAGTCTATAAGACATTTCTACTTCATTTATCACTTCAATATTTAATTCATGTGCTTTCAATACATATGGGTGTTCTATAGGTACTCCAGGATTTTTTATTAAATAATCAAAACTTTCATCTAGTAAATTATCAGGAGATGTTCCAAAAATAAATTCTACTCCTCTTTTTCTTAATTCTTTTATTTTTTTAGCATCATGTTTTTCTTCTGGAGATGAATCATTTAAAATAACTTTATTTTTTCTTTCTATTAAAAAAGATGCTGCCGCTCCACCACTTCTACCAAATCCTAAAATTAATATTTTTTTGTTTTCAAACATATTACCTTTACCTCCTATAACAATTATACTATAAAATTTAGTAAATAAAAACTATTTTAATTAAGTTTAAGATGTGTTATAATATAGTCAGAATAAAAAGCGGAGGAGATTATATGAAAATAATTACATTACAACCAAAAGAATTTGATAATTATGTTAAGACTCATCCATATAGAAGTTATTATCAATCTTCTGCTTATGGTAATACTATGGTTAAATTTGGATGGAATGTTCACTATTTAGGTATTATCGATGAAGCTGAGAAAGTTATTGGTGCTTCATTAATTTTGTATAAAGAAGCTTTTATGAATTATAAATTTGCTTATGCCCCTCGTGGAATATTATTCGATTATACTCAAGCTAATTTAATAAAAGAATTTTCAGAAAGACTTAAAAATTTACTTGGTAAACAGGGATTTATGTATTTAAAAATGGATCCTTATATTCCTTGCGGCATTAAAAATAATAATGGTGATATTATTAATATGAATAATGATATTAATGTTATTATGGCTAATCTAGAAAATGCTGATTTTACTTATAAAGGTAAAAATTTATATTTTGAAAATGAAAAACCTAGATTTGAAGCTCTTGTTTTATTGAATAAAGATATAAAACAAGTTTATAAAGAATTTAATAAAAATACTCGTCATAAAATAAAGAAAGCTATGAGAGTTGGTGTTGAAATCTATAAAGATAGTGAATTTGATGTTAAACATTTATATAAATTTATAAAAGATAAACATTCTAAACCAATGGAATACTATAAGACTTTATGTGAAGAGTTTAGTCCAAATATTGATTTGTATTATGCTAAGATTAATACTGAAAAATTTGTTGTTAGTAGTAAAGAAGCTTATGAAAAGGAAATCGATAGAAATGATTATTTAGCTTCTAAAATACAAGGTAGTAGTACAAAAAGTGACCAACAACAAAAATTATTAAATATGAAAATGGAATCTGATAAACTTATCAATATTTATAAAAATGATTTAGTTGTCGCAACTGATTTATTAAAACAATATCCTGATGGATTAATAATAGGTGGAGCTTTAGCTATTGTTTACGACAATGCTGCTTATTTAGTAATAGATGGATTCAATAAAGAATATAGTCACTTAAATCCTAGTTATTTAATTAAGTGGCAAATGATTAGAGATTATCATAATGAAGGTTTAAAATACTTTAATTTAAATGCTGTTTCTGGAGACTTTTCTAAAGAAAATAAATATGAAGGTTTAAATGAGATGAAATTAAGTTTTAATCCTGTTATTACTGAAAATATAGGGGAGTTTGAAATTGTACTTAATGCACTTTCTTATAATTTATATAAAAGCTTAAATAAAAATAAAGAAGAAAAGTAAAAATCACATTTACTTTTCTTCTTTTTTAGCATTAAAAAAGTGATCAGTTATGATCACTTTTAATTTTTAATTATTCAACGATTTCAGTTACACTACCAGCACCAACTGTTCTTCCACCTTCACGGATAGAGAATTGAGTACCTTGTTCTAGTGCAATTGAGTGAATTAATTCAACTGTGATGCTTACGTTATCTCCAGGCATAACCATTTCAACGTCTGCTGGTAACTCGATTACTCCAGTTACATCAGTAGTTCTGAAATAGAATTGTGGACGATAGTTTGCGAAGAATGGTGTATGACGTCCTCCTTCTTCTTTACTTAATACGTAAACTTCAGCTTTGAATTTACGATGTGGAGTAACACTTCCTGGTTTAGCAAGTACTTGTCCACGTTCTACTTGTTCACGAGAAATACCACGTAATAATACTCCAGCATTATCCCCTGCTTCAGCATAGTCTAATTGTTTTCTGAACATTTCAATTCCTGTAACAACAGTTTTTTGAGTGTCTTTAATTCCAACAATTTCAACTTCATCATTAAGATTTAATTTACCACGTTCAACACGTCCTGTAACAACAGTTCCACGTCCAGTAATTGTGAATACATCTTCAATACTCATTAAGAATGGTTTGTCAGTATCACGTTCTGGAGTTGGAATCCATTCATCAACAGCATCCATAAGTTCTTCGATAGATTTAACTGCGTCAGCATCTCCTTCAAGAGCTTTTAATGCAGATCCACGAATTACTGGAGTGTTGTCTCCATCAAATCCATATTCGCTTAATAAGTCACGAATTTCCATTTCTACTAAGTCTAGTAGTTCTGGATCATCAACCATATCACATTTGTTCATGAATACTACCATTTTTGGTACTCCAACTTGACGAGCAAGTAGGATGTGTTCACGAGTTTGTGCCATAGGTCCATCAGTTGCAGCAATAACTAAGATTGCTCCATCCATTTGTGCAGCACCTGTAATCATGTTTTTAACATAATCAGCATGTCCTGGACAGTCAACGTGTGCATAATGTCTCTTATCAGTACTGTACTCAACGTGTGCAGTATTGATAGTGATTCCACGTTCTCTTTCTTCAGGTGCTTT
>CANQUW010000037.1 GCA_947627145.1 uncultured Bacilli bacterium | reverse complement strand
AAAGATAAGTTGATTAGTCAATCTAAAATTATATTAATTTTTAAAAATTAATATAGGTTAGATGTTTTCAGTATACTTAAAATTCCAAAAATAAATAAGAATAATTACATAAAAAATGTAAAACAAATAAAAAAACATAAAATTAAGTCAAATTTTGTAAGAAATACTTGACTTTATTATGGGAGGAGGATATTTATATGGCATATAGAAAGAAAGCAAAAGAAGCTAGTGATGAATTAGACTTAGATTTTTCATGGGCATCAATTGAAGCAGATGAAGAATACAGACCAATGGAATTAGCAGAGGCTAGAGAATTAGGAAAAGCCGAAGGGAAAAATCTTGGTATTGAACAAAATAAAATAGATACAGCAAAGAAATTATATAAATCTAATGTTAGTATGAACATTATAAAAAAAGTAACTGGCTTTAGTGAAGCTCAAATACGAAATATATGTTTATAGATTACTATGTTTTAGTGATTATATTGATATTTGTTTATGGAATAAAAGTAGAATTTACTAGATTTTACTTTTATTTTTTCTAGTTTTCTAGTATAATAAGTGTAGTTCAAAGGAAGTGGTTTTATGGATTTTGAATTTGATAGTCAAGAAGAGCTGTTTGAAAGAGTAAAACCTGCCTTGGAAGCTAAAAAAGTAGAATTAAATCGACTTGGATTTAAGAATGTTAAAATCAAAGAAATTTGGGATTATTTAGTATTATATAAATGGTCACATAGTCAAGATTTGATGCTTTCTGATATAGTTAGTGATATATTACATATCGACAATAAGAGATTTAATTACTATTTAATAGGTAAAAAAACAAGAAGAGGAAGAAGTGATAAGAATGAAAGAAAAAAACAAGAAGAAAAATGAGGGTATGAAAAAAGTAATTATTAATAGTTTAATAGTTACTGTTTGTTGTGTATGTGCATGTTTATGTTTAATACCAATTTTTAAAGATTTAAAATTTGGTCTTGACTTAAAAGGAGGATTTGAAGTTTTATATAAAGTAGATAGTGTGGATGGTTCTAAAATGACTCAAGAAAAGATTACTGCTACTTATAAAACTTTAAGTAAAAGAATTGATAGTCTTGGTGTTAGTGAACCAGAGATTATTATAGAAGGAGATAAGATACGTGTTAAACTTGCAGGTGTTACAGATGCTGATAGTGCACGTAAACAATTATCTACAGTTGCGACTCTTTCTTTTAGAGATACTAATAATAATCTTTTAATGGAGTCATCTGTTTTGAATGCTGGTGGTGCGAAAGTTAGCCAAGATGCTAATGGAAATCCTGCAGTAGCATTATCTGTTAAGGATAAAGATAAATTTTATGCAGCTACTAGTAAGCTTTCGAAACAACAAGATAATTTAATGGTTATTTGGTTAGATTTTGATGAAAAAGAAGATAGTTATCAAAATGAGGGAAGTAGTTGTGGTACAAGTGAATCTAATTGTTTAAGTGCAGCGACTGTTTCACAAGGATTTGCAAGTGATGTTATTATTCAAGGTAATTTTACTGAAGAAGAAGTTAATAACTTAGTTGATTTAATTAACTCAGGTTCTCTTCCTTCAAAACTTACTGAGATTTCCTCAAAAACAGTAGGGGCATCGTTTGGAGATGCTACTTTAGAGAAGACATTTATCGCCGGAGTTATTGGAATTATTTTGATATTTGTGTTATTACTAGGTGTTTATCATTTTAGTGGATTAATATCAGTATTTTCACTTATCTTTTATACATTCCTTGTATTTTTTACAAGTTGGGTAATTGGAAGTGTTTTAACTCTTCCAGGCATTGCGGCACTTGTTTTAGGTATAGGAATGGCTGTGGATGCTAATGTGTTAATGTTTTCTCGTATTCAAGATGAACTTTATCATGGTAGAAGCTTACCTTTAGCATTTAAGAATGGTAGTAAGTCTAGTTTTAGAACTATACTTGATTCCAACCTTACAACATTACTTGTTGCGATTATAATGTTTATATTTGGAGAAAGTAGTGTTAAGGGATTTGCTACAATGTTGATTATTACTGTTATAGTTACTATGCTTACTATGGTACTTCTTAGTAGATTATTACTTTCTGTGTTTATTAAGAATGATTATTTTAATGATAAATTAAAATTATTTATTAATGTAGATCCTAAAAATGTTCCTAATGTTAATAAGGGAGAGAAGAAACATGTTAATGTATTTAGAAAAATTAATTTTGTAAAATATGGACCTATATTTACTTGTATATCTTGTATAGTAATTGCAGTTGGAGCAGTATTCTTCTTAACACGTGGGTTTAATCTTGGAATAGATTATCAAGCTGGTAGTGATATTACTATTGTTACAAAAGATAAAGTTAGTAGTAAAGAATTAAAGAAAGATTTAAATGAATTAAAACTTGATGTAAGAGATATTACTTATCAAGATGATGAAGCTACAATGAATGTTAAAGATGTTTTAGATGCAGATGATGTTAAGAATGTAAATAAATATTTTGAAGATAAATATGATGCTAAAGTAGATATTAGTGTTATTAGTAATATAGTTAAAGAAGAACTTACTAAGAATGCTATACTTTCAGTACTTATATCTATTATTGGTATAATTATATATATATCTATTCGCTTTAAAGTAAGTTATGCTATTGCATCAGTTATTGCTTTAGTACATGATGTGTTAATTGTATTTGCTTTATTTAGTATTTTCCATTTAGAGATTTCTGTTATGTTTATAGCAGCAATACTTGCGATTATTGGATATTCTATAAATGATACTATAGTTACATTTGATAGGATACGTGAGAATTTATCTAAAATAGAAGATAGAAAAATGACACGAGAAAAACTAGATGAAGAAACAAATCATGCAATTGCTGATACATTACTTCGTTCTATTTATACATCTATTACAACATTACTTCCAGTACTTGCACTTATTGTACTTGGATCTAGTGGAATACTAACATTTAACTTAGCTATGCTATTTGGTTTAATTGCTGGTACTTATTCATCATTATTTATAGCAAGTTTTATATTCTTACTTTTAGAAAGAAGAAATATTGGTAAGAAAAAGAAACCTAAAAAGGTGATGTTGAAGAAAGAAAAATTAAAGGAGTTAATTGTTAAAAGAGAGGTGTCTTATATTATATTATGACAAAGACTAAAGAACGTATTACAATTGATGAAGTTTTAGATAAAATTAAGAAGTATATTACTGATTCTTCTGATATAGAGAGAATTAGAAAAGCTTATCTTTTTGCTAAAGATAAACATAAAGGACAAGTTAGGAAAACGGGTGAAGATTATATCTATCACCCTCTTAATGTTGTATCTATTCTTACAACTGTCTATGTTGATACCGATACTTTAATTGCTGCGTTTTTACATGATGTGTTTTTAGAAGAATGTGATGTTACTCGTGAAGAGATAGAGAGTGAATTTGGTAGTGATGTTTGCTCTTTGGTTTTAGGAGTTACTAAACTTTCTAATATTAATTTTTCTACTGATAATGAATATTTGATAGATTATTATAAGAAAATTGTAGTAGGTATTAGTGAGGATGTTCGTGTAATTATCATTAAACTTGCTGATAGTCTTCATAATATGAGAACGCTTTGGGCTCTTCCAAAAGAAAGACAAAAAATAAAAGCACGTGAAGCTTTAGAAATACTTGCACCTATTGCGGATCATTTAGGAATTCATAAGATTAAAAGTGAACTAGAAGATTTATCACTTCGTTATTTAAAAAGTGATGTTTTCTATGATATTGCAGAAAAACTTAATAAATCTAAGTTAGAGAGAAATGCAGTAGTTGAGGAAATGTTACAAGAAGTATCTAATTTACTTAATAAACATGAAATTGATCATGAAATAAAGGGACGCGCAAAGAGTATTTATAGTATTTATAATAAACTTAATAAGGGTAAAAAGTTTAGTGATATTTATGATTTACTTGCACTTCGTATTATTGTTCATACAGAACAAGAGTGTTATTTAGCTCTTGGACTTATACATTCTAAATTTAGACCTGTTCCAAGACGTTTTAAAGATTATATTGCGATGCCTAAACCTAATATGTATCAGTCACTTCATACCACTGTATTTGGAATAGATGGATATTTATTTGAAATACAGATTAGAACTTATGAAATGGACGAAGTTGCAGAAAATGGTATTGCGTCACATTGGGCTTATAAAGAACAAAAAGATGCTAGTGTAGAGATGAAGTCTACTACTGAGAAAAAACTACAATTTTTTAAAGCTATTATGGAACTTTCTAATGAAAAGTTAAGTAATGAAGAATTTGTTAGTAGTGTAGAAGATGAGGTTTTAAATAATAATATATATGTATTTACTCCTAAAGGAGATGTTATTGAACTTCCACGTGGTTCTACACCAATTGACTTTGCATATAAAGTTCATTCTAAAGTAGGGGAAACTACAGTAGGAGCAATTGTTAATAATTGTATTGTTCCACTTAACTATGAACTTCAAAATAATGATATTGTTCGTATTAATACTAATAAGAATTCTACTCCTTCTAAAGAATGGATAAGTTTTGTTAAAACTAGTGGTGCTAAAAATAGGATTAAGAGTTTCTTTACTAAGAATGAAAGAGAAGTATATATTGAAAGAGGTAAATATATTGCAGAGAAAACTTTACGTAAGAAGAAGATTCCATTTAATGATATACTTTCAGGAGATAATCTTCATAAGATACTTGATGAATTAAAATATAAAAAGTTAGATGATTTATATCTTGCGATAGGAAATGGTAAAACATCTATTAATAGTGTTATTCATATAATTTATAAACCAGAAGAAGTAGTAAAGAAGACTAATCCAAATATTAAAGTAGATAGTAATGTAGATATTATAGTATCTGGTATTGATAATGTAAAAGTTAGTCTTGCTAATTGTTGTAATCCTATAATGGGGGATTCTATTATTGGTTATATTACTAAAGGAAATGGTATTACTGTTCATCGTAGTAATTGTCATAATCTAGCAGCTCTTGAAAATAGAACAATTGAAGTTAGTTGGAATGAAAATTCTAATAAAAAATATTTATCTAATTTAGTTATTTATTCTAAAGTTAGAGATAATAATATGGTGGATTTAGTTCAAAAAATTAGTATGTTAGATATTAATATAGGTAAAGTTAATATGGTATTTCAAAAAGAAATTGTTATATATGAAGTTACTATTTATGTTAGTGGTTTAAAACAACTTAATAATTTGTTACTTCAACTTGATAAAATAGAATATATTGATAAAGTAGAGAGGTTAATTAGATGAGAGTTTTAGTACAGAGAACTGGTAATGCATCTGTTTTGATTGATGGAAAAGAGAGGCGTAGTATTGATAGTGGTTTAGTTCTTTTAGTTGGATTTACTTTAGGAGATGATATTGATAAAATAAAATATCTTGCACGTAAAGTAGTTAATTTAAGAATATTTCCAGATGAGAATGATGTTATGAATAAATCTATACTTGATTTTGGTGGAAGTATTTTATCTATTTCACAGTTTACGTTATATGCTGATACTAAGAAAGGAAATAGACCTAGTTATGTATCTGCTTTAGGAGGAGATAGGGCAGTAGAACTTTATCATGAATTTAATCAAGAACTTTCTCGTTATATAAATGTAGTTACTGGAGAGTTTGGTAGTGATATGGATGTATCTATTACTAATATTGGACCTACTACTATAATGTTAGAGAGGTGATATGAATGCTTAAAAATAAGCTTAACTATAAACTTATAAATATAACTTGTCTTATGTTATTTCTATATATTGGACTTTCTAATATAAATTTATGGATTGGTGTTTGTTCTAAGATAATTAATTTAATTATGCCATTTTTGATTGCATTTGTTTTTGCTTATGCATTAAGTCCTATTGTTAGAATTATCGAAAAGAAAAACATTAGGCATAATTTAGCTGTATTGATAGTGGTAACATCTGTTATACTTATACTTGTTTCTTTAATTTCTATAACACTTCCACTTCTTTATGAACAGCTTGCATCTCTTTCTAAGATAATTATGAAACTTTCTAGTGATATGCAAGGTAGTTTTGAAGTTTTTGGATTTAGTTTTGAGATTAGTAGTTATATAGAAGAGTCACTTGAAAAGTTTGGAGAATTTATAGGAGATGGATTAATAGAATTTTTATCTATATCTGCTCAATTTGCTACTTCATTTATAATTGGATTTATCGCATGGATATATTTTATGTTATATATGGATAGAGTTAGATATTTTGTTAAGGATACTTTAGGAAGAACTAAAAAGAAAATTTATAATTATTTAAAATGTTTAGATGTTGAGTTTGGTAATTATATTAGAGGACTTGGAATATTTATGATAATACAATTTTTTGAGTATTCAATAGTATTCTTTTTGGTAGGTCATCCTAACTGGTTACTTCTTGGACTTTTAGCGTCCTTAACTACAGTTGTTCCTTATTTTGGAGGACTTGTTACTAATATAATTGCGGTTATTACAGGTAGTGTTGTATCAACTAGTGTTTTTATTGGAACAATTATTATATGTCTTATTTTCCCTCAAGTTGATGGATACTTTATATCACCTAAGGTATATGGTAAAACTAACAATGTAAATCCACTTATTACAATAATGGCTGTATCAATTGGTGGAACACTTGCGGGAGTTTTAGGAATAGTTGCGGCACTTCCTGTTTACTTATTTATTAGAAGTACATATCATTATTTTAAATCTGATATTAAAGAAGTGTCTAAGAAGTTAAAAGAAGATTAATATTTGAAGAGAGGTGTATAAAATGATAACAAAACCTAAAGGTTGTGAAGATATAACATTCGATAAAGCTAAAAAAGTTAAATATATTGAAAAAGTAATAGATGAGGTAATGGATAAATATAATTATAATTATATTGAAACTCCTATATTTGAGTCTACTGATTTATTTAAAAGAAGTGTAGGAGAAGAGTCTGATATAGTTAGTAAAGAAACATATGATTTTGTTGATCGTGGCAAGAGAAATATGACTTTAAGACCTGAGGGTACAGCGTCTATTGTTCGTAGTTACATTGAAAACAAGATGTATGGAGAAGCTGTTCAACCTGTTAAATTATACTATAATGGACCAATGTTTAGATATGAAAGACCTCAAGCAGGACGTGACAGACAATTTTCTCAATTTGGAGTTGAAGTTATTGGTAGTGATGACGCGATGGTAGATGCTGAGGTTATTTCACTTGGTTATAATATATTTAAGCTACTTGGACTTGATGTAGTTGTAAATATTAATTCACTTGGAGATAAAGAATCACGTGATAATTATAGAAAAAAAGTAGTAGATTATTTTACTCCTCATATAGATGATTTATGTGAAGATTGTCGTCGTCGTATTAAGACTAATCCACTTAGAATACTTGATTGTAAGGTAGATAGTGAAAGTGATATTATGAAAAATGCTCCTAGTATCTTAGATAGTTTAAATGAAGAGTCAGTTAAACATTTTGATGCAGTAAAAGAGTATTTAGATATTATGCAGGTACCTTATCAAGTTAATGATAAAATAGTTCGTGGACTTGATTATTATGATCATACTGTGTTTGAGTTCTTTTGTAAAAATAAAAAACTTGGTAATGCTGCTGTTTTAGGTGGTGGAGGAAGATATAATAATTTAGTTTCTGAACTTGGTGGAGTAGATGCTCCTGCAGTTGGTTTTGCATCAGGAATTTCTAGAGTTTTACTTGCGCTAGATTCAAGTGATATTAAGTTAGATACTCGTGATAATATTGATTTGTTCTTACTTTATGTTAATGATGTAGAGAAAAATTATGCAATATATTTAGCTCAAGAATTAAGACTTCATGGATTTGTTGTTGATACTGAATATAATTCTCATAGTCTTAAAAGTCAATTTAAGAAATCAGATAGACTTTCTAGTAGATTTATTAGTGTTTTAAATAGTGAAGATTTAGATAATAATGAGATAAAAATTAAGAATACTAAAACTAAAAAAGAAGATATTATTAATTTAGATGCTTTAATTTATTATTTAGAAGAAAATGATACAACAGAATTAAATGATATTTATAATTTAGAAGATGTTGATGATATAGAAGAAGATGAGGATGAATAAATTAAAGGAGAAACTTTATGTGTGAACAAGATATAGAAAAAAGACTTAGGAATACAATGGATTTATATGAAAAGAGACTTTTTTTAGATGAAAATCCTTATCAAGTTTATATTAATTTGTCACAATTTAATGAAATATATAGAAAAATAACAGGTAGACTTTATTTAGATGAAGATGGTTATAAAAATAAATACCCTAATTTATTTAAAGAGATATCTAAAATTGAAAATAATAAAATAATTGAAATAGCTTCTAATTGTTTTGATTTTTATGATTATTGTAATTATAAGTTACCACATACATTAAGTAATACAATAGATTTATTAGAGTCTATTAATAAACCTTTTGATTCTTTTAAGGATATTAACGGTAGTGATATTAAACCTTTAATTAGAGATTATTTTGATTATATACATTTTGAAAATAAAGATTTATTTGATTATTTTTATAAAAACAATTACATTATTAATTTAGATATTCTTTCTAATGATATTTTTGGTACTATATATTTTGATTTTTTAGGTAAAGAAGATTATATATTTGTTAAGGTTAAAGATAGATGTAATTTAGAAATTACGTCTACTAATATACATGAATTTGGTCATGAGGATGATGTTAGAAATTTAGATATGAAAACTAAATATAAATATGTATTATTATCTCCTTATATAGAAGTACCAAGTTATTTGATTCAAAATAAATTTTATGATTATTTAATTGATGAAAATATTAATAATGATTTTGCTAGAATAGCTAAATATAAATTAATTGAAGATAGTATATATAAATTATCTAATTGCATTACCTTTTTTGATTCTTTTAGTAAAGGTGATGTGAGACATGATATTAATATTTCTGAATTTATAAAATATGGTTTTGGAAAATTTGTTTCTGTTTGTGTTTTAAATGATAAAGAAAGTTTAGATATATTTAAAGAATTTCATTATAATATTTTTAATGCTTCACTTTTAGATAAATTAGATATTAATGAAGATAAATGTAATAAAATATTTTGTAAAGAAATAGATAAAATATATAAATAGGGTGACTAACTATTAAAAGTCAATAGTAAATTGAAATATTTTAATAGTTTGTTATAAATTGGAAAGAAACCCACGC
>CANQUW010000036.1 GCA_947627145.1 uncultured Bacilli bacterium | reverse complement strand
GAAAAGATTAAATCTTTAATTAATATTGAAAATCCTACAAGAGAACTAATGCAGACTATCATTGATAAAATAGTGATAGACAAAGATAAAAATATAGAAATAATTTACAAATTTAGCATATTAAATAATATTTAATTAACTTTGCTCTGTTGTAGAGCAAAGAATACATAGCAAAAGATAAACTACTTATACAAAGCAAAGGAAGTGGATTATGGCAGTATGTTATTTTAATAATGATTACGATAAAAGGTATATATGTGATTATGAAAAAAAGAATAACGGCATAGAAGTAATAGTTGATTATGAAATCGATGAAGAAATAGAAGGTATAAATGGTATAAAAACTTTTGGTACTAATACAAAATTTGAACATAGAGATATACTAATTATTGATAGCAAAAATAAAAATAATTTTTTGTTAAAGGATGCCTATTATAATGGGCATTCAGAATCTTGGGGCACTCCTGATGGTGGTACAAAGACAAAATTTTTTTCTAGATGTTATTTATACCATAAAAGTTATGAAAAATTGACAGACTTATTAAAAACGCCTAAAACTAATAAAATAAGAATTTATAGTAATGCGATAAATGATTATATTGGACATCCAAGTTTATATGAAAAAAGTACTGATGAAGAATATATTATTAAATTGCAAAAAGAACCAGAAAAAAGAAAAATTGAAATAAAGAAAAATAATATAAAATCTTTAACAATATCTGACGATTGGAATAGTTTACATAGTTATAAAACTTATGACATTAATATCAAATTAAACGGCTATATTGAAATTGAAACTATGAGAAAAATTAATTATTGCGATATAAATGATTATATTAAAGAGTTGCTAATTTATTTTCAACTTTTAAGGCCAAATAAATTAGAAATTAATAAAATATCTATATTTATCAATGAAACATTTTATGGATATAATTTTATGTATGATAACATTGATTATAATGATTCATATATTGATAAAAGTGTAAATGATGATTTACTAGAATTTTTATATAAATGCTATTTTTTTATTCCATATAGAAATAGTAAAACAGAAATAAGAAATATACCATATATTATTCTAAATACTTCAAGGAACTTAGAAGACAATTTTTTAATGTTTTATAGAACTATAGAATGTTATTATAAAAAACAAAAAATAAAAAATATAGTAAATACATTTATTCAATATAGTATTACTAATAACTATAAAAAAGGTAATTATAAAAATGGTGGTGAAATAGAAAATTTATCACAAGAAATAATTTGTTTGAGAAATCATTATGTGCATTCCGGTTACTATATAAAAAATAATAGTTTAAAAATTGTATTTAAAAATATTGATAATAATGTTCCAAATCCGAAAAATTATACAGTTAATAATGTTAATTTTGATTGGATTTATGAAAGAACAAAAATATTATATGATATAGTTATTGACATAATTTTTTCAAATATGTTGGGGTATATAGATTATAAATTTGATAAACATTTTTAATTAAACACTACACATTGACTATCGCCAGGTGGTGAAGGTGCTGAAGTAGTATATGCACTAAGAAATGATTCAACACTTGCAGACTCTATACTAGATAACATAGGAGAAAAAGGACAATTAAAAAGAAGAACGTATCAAAGAAGATTACCAGAAGATCCAAGTAAAGATTATTATTTTATTCATAGATTAACTGGTAACGTTGAACCAGTACTTGTAGAATATGGTTTTATTGATAATAAAAAAGATAGTGAAAAACTAAAAAATAATCTTTTAGATTATGTAGAAGGAGCAGTTAAAGCACTCACGGAATATTCTGGATACACTTATTATCCACCAGGTCAAACAAACAATGAACAGACTGAAAACTATATAGTCAAAAATGGGGATACATTATATTCTATTGCGAGAAAATTTGATACAACAGTTTCTAATTTAAGAGCTTTAAATAACTTAAATAGTGATGTCATAACAATAGGACAAACTTTAAAAGTACCTTCGAGTAGAAATGAAGAACAAACAGAAGAAGATACATACACAGTACAGAAAGGAGATACTTTATATTCTATAGCACAAAGATTCAACCTATCAGTAGATGAATTAAAAAGATTAAATAATCTAACATCAAATACATTAAGTATAGGACAAATCTTAAATATAAAAGAAAATAATACTGAAACACCAGATAATAATACTAATAACATAACATATAAAGTCCAAAAAGGTGATAGCCTATACTCAATTGCTAAAAAATTTAACATAAATGTAAATGACTTAATAAAAGCAAACAACTTATTAAATACTATAATAAAAATAGGAGACGAACTACTAATACCAGGAGTATCATCAGATAACATATATACTGTTGTAAGTGGAGATAGTCTTTACTCTATAGCAAAAAAATTCGAAACAACAGTAGATGAATTAAAAAGATTAAATAACTTAACAAGTAACCTATTAAAGATAGGTCAAACTCTATTAATAAAATAAAGTCTAGATTTTCTAAACTTTATTTTTTAATTTATATTATTCTTAAGATCATCTATTTCTTTTTTTAAAGCTTCAACCATCTTCTCTAACATCTCAATCCCATTCTCTTCATAAATATTAGAATTATTATATCCTTGCATTCTTTCTTGTTGTACTTGTCTATAAAAAGCATTAGTACACAAAACTTGCGCAACAAGCATCAACCAGTTTCCAAGAGCGTTCTGTTCATTCGCAGTTAAATCATCGATTAACAAATAACCAACAATAACCGCACTAATAGAAAACGTTTTTGCCGAGACGTTAGGAAGAGCCATACTATCACCTAATTAATTATATTACTAAAAATTATTGAATATATTTTTATATGCAGAGTAATTTTGAAAAATTAAAAGAAATACAAATAGAAGATATAATATGGTGTATCTATATAATTTTAATACTTCTAAGTATTTATAGTAACCACTTTGAAAAAAGATATTATCTCTATAATGATATAAAATCAAAAGAAGACTATAGGAAACTAAATATCTTTATTTTTTCTGTTGCGGTAATAATCTATTTATATTTTTTTAATGATAGCTATAAAAGTCTTATCAACAGTAAAACTCCAAAATCAAAAGATCTAAACACTCTAAACTTTACTGCGTCTACTTTAATATTAGTTGGAGGATTAATATTTTTATACATTGCTATAACTGATGAAGATCTAAGCACAGAAATTGCTTTAACATAAAAAAATAGCTTAATCTTAAGCTATTCGAATTTCCAAATGGCAGGGGATGAGAGAATCGAACTCCCAACAGTGGTTTTGGAGACCATTATTATACCATTTAACTAATCCCCTATGCCAAACGACAAATTTATTATAACATAAAGATAATTATTATACAAATATTTATTTTTGTTTTTTTAACAAATGGCAGGGAATGAGAGAACCGAACTCTAAGCAACGGTTTTGGAGATCATTATTATACCATTTACATAAATAATCATAAAAAAAGACTTTTTCTATAGATAAAAAACAACTTTGTGATATAATAACCATAAGAAGTGGAGGCAGTAGTATGGCAAGAAAGAGTGAAACTACTAAAAAAAGTAACAACCAAAAATCAAAAGAAGAACCAAAAGTAGAAGTAATAAAAGAAAAAGTAATAGAAAAAAAGAAATCATCAGGAATGGTAATCTTCTTATTACTAGTAATAATCGCAATACTTGGAGTATATATTTGTTACCAAGAAGGATTACTAGAAATCAAACCAGAAGAAAAAGTAGTAAATAAAACAGAAAACAAAAAAGAAGAGGTAGAAAAACAAGAACCAGTAGAAGAAATAGAAGTCCTAGAAGTAGTAGATAATGATGTTAGACACTTATTTGAAACACTTACAACAGGACTAGGAGAATATTGTGGAATATGGAATTATTTTACTGAAGAAAAAGTAACACCACAAGATATTCCAAATAACCTCGCAACATCAATCGCACTAAACTCACTATATAAAAATGGCATTGCTATAGACAGAAAAGGAACAACTTTTACAGATACTCAACTAAATTCCAAAATAAAAGAAATATTTGGAAGTAACTATGAATATGAAAATGAAGATATAGACATTTGTCCAACATATACTTATGATGAAGAAAATCATACATACACAACAGGAGATAAAACGTGTAGTGGAATTTGTACAGTACCTAATAAAGCAAAAATAGTAAAAGCATATAAAAAAGGTGACACTATAGAAATTTATGTAAGAGTATTATTCTCAAACGTAGGAGAACAAATACCAACTACTTATTACAAAGACTTTAATAAAACAGAACCTATTGAAGTAGAAAAAACAAGTCCACTAGATTACAACATAAGTGATGAAACATATAAAGAAGGAAGTCTTTATAAAATGACATTTACATCTGAACAAGGAAACTACATCTTCACATCAAGCGAAGCTGTTACAAACTAAAAAATAGCCGACCACAAGGTCGACTTTTTCTTATCTTTTAATATCTAAAATTACCGGTAAAACGATAGGTCTTCTATCTGTTAAATTATGAATAAACGGAGTCATCTGACTAGTAAGTTCACTTTTAATAGTTGCAAAAGTTGCACGTTTATCTTTAAGTTGCTCTAAAACAATTTTCTCTGCAAAGTTTTCCAACTTATGGATTAGTTCTTCATTTTCATTAATTAAAATAAATCCTCTTGTAGTTATATTAGGTTTAATCAAAAGCTCACGTTTTTTCATATCCATATTAACAATAATAACAAGTATACCATCATTTGCCATAATCTTTCTATCTCTTAGAACAGCACTACCAACTTCCCCAATTCTACTTCCATCAACATATACATCAGGTGAAGAAACATCCTCTCCACGAGTTATAACATGATTCTTGATATTTAAAACTCCTCCATTTTTAAGAATAAAAGTATTCTTTTTAGGAATTCCACAAAGCTCTCCAATACTAGCGTGTTTCTTAAGCATTCTATAATCTCCATGGAATGGCATTAAATATTTAGGATTTATAAGTCTTATCATCAATTTCAATTCTTCTTCATTAGCATGTCCAGAAGTATGCAAGTCACTCATAATCTTATTAGTATAAACTTTAACTCCCTTTAAATAAAGTTTGTTAATAGTCTTAGAAATAGATGCAGCGTTTCCAGGTATTGCACTACTTGAGAAAATAACCACATCATCAGGTCTTAGTTTAATCTGTTTATGAGTATCATCAGCAATTCTAGATAAAGCCGCAAGTGGTTCCCCTTGAGACCCAGTACAAAGTATCGCAACCTCTCCAGGTTTCATATGATTAGCCTCATCTGCAGTAACAAGAAGTTCCTTATGATCGATATATCCACCTTTAACAGAAATATTAATATTATTTTCCATACTTCTACCAAAAATACATATCTTTCTATTATGTTTATAACAAGTCTCAAAAATATGCTTAAGCCTATAAATATTAGAAGCAAAAGTTGCAATTATAATTCTATTATTAGTACAAGTATCAAACATTTCATTTAAAGCATCATCCACTACAGACTCACTACTTGAAAATCCTTCATTAAGCGCATTAGTAGAATCACTAATTAATAAATCAACTCCCTCATGTCCAATTTTAGCCATTTTATATAAATCACTCATCGGACCAATTGGAGTAAGATCAAACTTAAAATCTCCAGTTGTTACAATTCTACCATCATCTGTAGTAACACAAATCCCATGAGAATCAGGAATTGAGTGCGTAGTTCTAAAAAATTCAACAGTTATATGTTTAAATTCTAGTTTAGTGTCTTCGGTATAAACGTATAAATTATCATAACGAATATTACGATCAGCAAGTTTTAAAGCAATCAACTCTTTAGCCTGATTAGGCGCATATATCGCAGGAACATTAACAGTCTGCAATAAAAAAGGAATACCACCAATATGATCTTCATGACCATGAGTGATAACTAAAGCTTTAATCTTACTCTCGTTCTCTTTCAAAAAAGTAAAATCGGGTAAAACATAATCAATTCCTAGTTGTCCCTCAGGAAAACTAACCCCCGCATCAATTATGATAATCTCGTCGTTTTTCATTACACAATACATATTTTTTCCGACTTCACCTAAACCACCTAAAACAATAACTTTCGTTTCATTTGGTTCTAAATTTTTCACTTAAATTCTCCTTTCTTTTTTATTTATAAAAGAACTAACCGAATAAAATTATACTATAAAATCATGATTTTGTAAAGAAAAGGCAAAAACACATGTACAAAACTTTACTATCTTTTAAAACTTTTACTTGGAATTTTGCTAATTTTTTGATAAAGTAATATTAGGATTGAAAGGTAGGTTGTGTTTTATGGCGCGTAAATCTAAAAAAAGTCTAGAACTAGAACAAATTAAAGCTACACTTATAGTATGGTGGATAGCAATACTTTGTCTAATAGGCATTGGTTTTATTTCGATTTTATATGTCCAATATGAATCAGAAGAGAATAAAGAAATAACAACATTAGATAAAATAGAAATAGAAGATGAAAAAAATTATGGAGAAGAGAGTACTCCTGTAAAAGTAAAAACTTATAATACTACTTTAAATGGAAATAAATATTCTTTCTTTACACTAGACTCTGAAACAGAAGTAAATGATGAAAAAGTTTATGGAGGAAAAGAGTTAATAGAAGATGATGGAATTATTTCGATTTTAAAAAACGGAAACTATTTATCTGACTCTATTCCAGAAAAAGATAGAAAAGCAATAACTCAATTAGCTTTATGGATTCATAACGGATATTTAGAAGATGATGAAAGAGAAGCTGTTTTAAATGGGGTATATGGTTCTTATATAAGAAATCTTGTACAAAAAGCTAGTGATGAAAGTTATGAACAATCATCAATTGTATTATCTACTAACACTCCGTCTATTTCTTTATCAAAAGATAAAAAATACTATATATCTGAACTTATAGAATTGCGCTTTAGTAATGAATATACTGTAGTAGATTATGATCTTAATTTAAAAGATGCTCCAAAAGGAACTAAAATAATAGATGAAAATGGTAAAACAATAAAAGACATAAAAAATGTAAAAAAATTCTATTTAAAAATACCAGAAAATAGAGTAAATGCTGATAATAAAAACTTCCACATAAGTGTCAATGTAACTACATCTGATTATTATGCTTATGGATTTAGAACAGCAGTAAACAAAAGTGAAGAAGCAGATGTTATTCTAAATGATTTACAAGTAGTACTAAATAATACTGATACAAGTATTTCTCTATATATTCCAAAAGATACAGGAGTAGCATTAATTAATAGAGAAACAATATTAGGTTTTCTTGCACTTTGTACAACAGCAGCTGTTTGTGGAATAATAATTTTAATCATAAACGCTGTTCAAAGCAAAAGAGAACTAGATAAAAAACGTAAAAAGAGAAAAAGAAAAAAATAATATAATATAAGGAATCTTGAAAAAGATTTCCTTTTTTTTAAGTAAATGCTATAATAAAAGAGGTGATGCAAAATGGGTATGTTTAGTAAATTAAAAAATATATTTAACAAAGCAGAAGAAAAAAAAGTTCCCGAAACAGTAGAAGAACAAAAGCAACAAGAAGAAGTGAAAATCTACGAAAAAGGTCTTACTAAATCTCGTCATGGTTTTGTAAGTCGTCTTGCAAATTTAAGTAGTAAATATGGTAAAGTAAATGAAGAATACTTTGAAGAATTAGAAGAAATACTAATTATGGCAGACATTGGTGTTAATACTGTTATGAATTTTATAGATGACTTAAAACGAAGAGTAAAACAAGAGCATATAGAAAATCCAGAAGACTTAAAAGAAGTAATAGTAGATGAATTATTTATTATATATGTAAATGACTCAGTACTTTCAAGTAAAATAAATTATGCAGAAAATGGACCAACTGTTATGTTATTTGTTGGAGTAAATGGAGTAGGAAAGACTACAACTATTGGAAAAATAGCTTATAAATTAAAAGAAGAAGGAAAGAAAGTACTTTTAGTAGGAGCAGATACTTTCCGTGCAGGAGCTTGTGAACAATTAGAAGAATGGGCAACAAAAATAGGTGTAGATTATCATGGTAATATAAATGCTAAAGACCCATCAAGTGTTGTCTATGATGGAGTAAAAAAAGCGAAAGACGAAAATTATGATGTAGTTTTAGTTGATACTGCTGGACGTCTTCAAAATAAAGATAATTTAATGAGAGAGCTTGAGAAAATGAACAAAGTAATATCCTCATTTATAGAAGATGCCCCACACGAAACACTACTTATTATAGATGCAACTACTGGACAAAATGGTATCGAGCAGGCCAAAAAATTTAAAGAAATAACTAACATTACAGGAATAGTTTTAACAAAATTAGATGGAACAGCTAAAGGTGGAATAGTCCTTGCTATAAAAGATAGTGTAGGAATTCCTGTTAAATATATTGGTTTAGGTGAGGCAAAAGAAGACTTGCAAACATTTGATATTGAAAAATATATATATGGATTATTTAAGGATTTAGTATAATGAAACCAGAAGAAGTAGTATATTATAACAATCTATATGATTTCTATGGAGAACTATTAACTGAAAAACAAAGAAAATATTTTGAGGACTATTATTTTTCAAATCTGTCTCTAGGAGAAATGGCAGAAAACTACAACATTAGTAGAAATGCAGCCTTCAAACAATTACAAAATACCTTAACCAAATTAAAACATTATGAAGAAATACTAAAACTATATGAAAAAAAAGAAAAACTAAATGAAATCATAGAAGACATAGATAACCAAGACTTAAAAGAAAAATTAGTTGACTTATTTTAATAGATATTTGACTATTTGTCATATATCTATCTTTTTTTCTATTGTAATTTGTGAAAATACATAGTATAATTTATTATATAAAAATAGGAGATAAAGAGGGATATTATGTTTGAAAGAATAGTTTATATTAGTGATCATTCTGCAAATATTAAATTAAAAGATGGCATACAACTAGCCATGAATTTAATGAATTTGCATATTATTTTTGAAGATAATGAAAAGAAAATTTTAGGTGAAATTGACGACATGGACAAGTCTGTTGTTCGTGCAAGATTCTTAGGTGAAATTACAAATGGACGTCTTTTAGGAGGAGTTTTAAGAAAACCTTCACTTGATGCTAAAATTAGAGTAATAGACAAAAGTGAAATACCACTAATTGTTGGAAAAGATGAAAAAGGTTATATGTTACTTGGTCAAAGTCCATATTATAATGAATGTCCAGTTTATATGGATGTTAATAACTTTTTCTCAAATCA
>CANQUW010000035.1 GCA_947627145.1 uncultured Bacilli bacterium | reverse complement strand
ATAAAAAAGAAATAAAATTTATAATCGCAGAACTTGATACCAAAACTATGTTAGAAGATTTAGAAAAAGAAAAAGAAGAAACAAAAAATACTATTAAGAAAATGCAAGAACAAAAATCTAAAGAAGAAAAAATAAAAAGACATAAAGATTCTTTAGAAAAAATAAAAAAACAAATAGAAGAGATTAAAGAACTAAAAGAAAAATATGGAGATATAATTCCGGCATCTTCAGGAGTATTTATAACATATGGAGATGATGTTTTATATTTATTTGGTGGAAATAAAAAAGAATTTATGCACTTTGGAACACCTTATATAGTACAATGGGAAATGATAAAATATGGACTTCATAATAATTTTAAAAGATATAATTTTTATGGAATAAGTGGAAATTTCGATAAAAATGATAAAGACTATGGAATATATGATTTCAAAAAAGGGTTTACTGGATATGTAGAAGAATTAATAGGAGAGTATTACCTACCAATTAATAAATTTTATTATAATTTATTTAATATAATAAGAAAAATAAAAAGATAAAATATTCTAACTATAAAAATATAGTTAGTTTTTATTTTAATAATTATCTAAGTGTCAAAATTAATTATCTATATCTGTTAATTTATTTATGTTTATGATACAATTAAATAAAATAGAGGGATAATTATGAATGGAAATACTAATGTTACAAATAATAATCAAACCGCAGTAATACCTTTAGGAGTAGTACCAGATGCTACTGCTTTATCATGCCCAAAATGTGGATTAACAGAACTCACAAAAGATGAGACAACTGGACATTATATTTGTAATACTTGTCAATATGAATTTAAACCAATTGATGATAAATATAAAAATCCTCCACAAATAAATGATAATGTTAGTGTTGATGTAAGTAATTTAGTAACTTTAAAATGTTCGTATTGTAATACAGAAGTAACATTAGATAAACGATATATTGGAAAAATAAAGTGTCATTGGTGTAGATGTACTTTAAATGCAAATAATGTAGTAGCAACCACAACAGTTCCAAGAAAATTACTTACTTTCGCAACTACAAGACAAGATGCTAAACAAGAAATAGATAAATATTTAAAAGACAGAAAAATATTTGCTTTAACGGATTTTAAAAACAGATTAACAGAAGAAAATATTATGTGTACATATTTTCCTTACGTTACAGTATCCACATCATCACATGCTAAATTATCAGGTCAAGGCGAGCACACAGTAAAAAAGAATTATGATGTTCATGCAGGAGTTACTACCTATGATGCAGATGACTATACAGTAGAAAGAGAATACGATTTATATATGGATGGACTAATGATAGAAAGTTATTTACCTAAAAAGAAAAAAGAACAGACAGATAAAATAAGTTATATAATAAATAATTTAAAACCATTTGATATAGAAAAAAGTATAGTTTATACTCCTAATTATTTAGGTGGATGTACCTCAGAAAACAGAAATATAAATTATGAAGAAATAAAAAAAATAGCTGAAATAAAAAGTAAAAATATAACTAAATTTGCAGCCAATGAAACTCTAGAAGAATATGATAGAGGAGTAGCATGGACAAGTATGAATTTAGACATAAATAAAGAAGATTTTAAAATAATATATTTACCAATTTGGTTATATGGATATAAATTACAAGATGATGATACTTTTTACTACATTGCTGTAAATGGTAGAACAAAAAAAACAATAGGAAATATCCCAATAGATACAAAAAAATTGTTAGTTATATCTTTAATTGCAGAAGTAATAGGAATAATATTAATGTTATTAATGCCAAATTTTGATTTAAAATTTATATTTCTTCTATTAGGAATAGTATGTTATTTCTTTATAAAACAAAGATATACTAAAATGTTTAATATAACTAATTCGGAAGATACAGAACAAAATCCTAAAACATATATCTATAATTTACACACAGAAGATAAAGTTATGAGAAGAAAAAGCTCATTAAAAACTACAAGTATGGTAGGTGCAAACAACACAGATGAAATTGGAACCAATACAGATGTAATATATGATGAAAGAGATAAAACTTCTCAAAGTAATAAAGAATTTACAAGACAAAAATAAAAGACCGAAACTATTTTTCAGTCTTTTTCTTTCTCTTAAGATTCTTATACATTGGAAATACTTTTTGATACATAGTATACCAGAATTTATTAATAATTAAATCAAATTCTCCAATAAGTTCTACTACTTCTCCACCAAAACTTTTCTTAAATAAGTAAAGTCCATATAAAGGATTATCTTTAGAAAAGTCTCCTGTAATTCCATAGAAATTATATCTTTTATATCCATGTTCTACTGCATATTTAATACCTTCAAAATGTAGAGTGTATGCAGATTGAAAATTCATAAATTTTTCTAGACTTCCTCCAAATAAAGATAATACTTCATTACCATAAATTAAAAATAGTATTGCACCCAAATTCAACTTATGTCCATATTCATATTGATATTTCTTAATTTTCTCAATTTCTTTATCAAGTCTTTCAATTTCATTAAGACTAAATTTTTGTTTTTGAGCAAATTTCTTTTCATTCATTTTTAAAATATTATTATCTTTCTTTGTTTGTCTATCATTCATTTCTTTTTCAATTTTCTCTTTTTCACGAGTAGTATTTTCTAAATATTCATCAAAATCAATATAGGCAATCATTATTTTAAGAATACCATCATTATGCATTGCTTTCCACATTTCTTCATAATATGAAAGAGGTCTATCTAAAAAGTCACGTCTTTCACTAGTTTGTTGCATTATTTCTTTAAATAAAGGAAGTTCATTTTCTTTTATTTCTCTTGTATGAATACCATTTCTTTCATTTTTTCTAATAATTTGTCTGGTTTTAGATTCAAATCCTGCCATTACTTCATCAAGTGTTTTACCTTCTGTATTAATAACGTGCATCCATCTAGGTTGCAATGCTTCTTGCATTAAATTAAATCCAAAATGTTGATATCCAAGTTCTTTTAAATTATCAACAACACGACTATTATCAATACCACCTTCTACTAAATCACCATTAATATCTCTTTCTTTATACATAACATAAGGATCAATACGTACAAATATCACATTCTTGCTTTCTGCAAATTTTCTGATTTCACGGGTAAATACACGTAGAAGTTCTAAATCTTTATAGTTTATAATAAATCCTCTTGGACTATACATAATTCTTTTTTTAATCATCGGAACATCTTTTGAAAGTATAAGTGCCGCAGCTTTAATTTGACCTTTATTATCAAGACCAACATAATAAGGATGCCATCCATTAGACTTTTTTAAAATTCCCCAGTTTCTAGTTTGATGAAAAGTAACTTGCTCACTCTTATCTACAAAAGTTTTAAATTCATTTTTATTTAACTCAACTAACTTCATTATTATTCTCCTTTCTTTAAACGCCTTTTCATAATATTTCTGTATATAGGAATCAATTTTGTAAACATAAAATACATAAAAGGTTTAACTACTAAATCAAATTCTCCAATAAATTCTGTATATTCCCCGCCAAGTCTTTTTTTAAATGAATGAATACCAAAAATAGGATTACTCTTATCAGGTTCAAAAATCCCACATGTACCAAAACAATCCATTACTTTATAGCCTGCATCATACGCATCTTTCATAATTGTATAATAAAGTAAATAATTAGCATTAAGCTCCATAAGTACCGAATTATTCCCACCATGTACTGTCCAAACTTTATCTCCATATTTAACAGTAATAATAGAAGAAAGTACCACTTCTTTTTCTTTAATATCCTTTAATTTTTCTAATTCTTTATTTAATTTTATAAGTTGATTATCTATTTCTTTAATTTTATTTTGTAATTTATCTTTATTTTTGTATTTATCACTATTAAAACTAATTTTTCTTTCTTCAAGTTCTTTAATTTTATCAGTAAATATTTTACTAACTTTTTTAATATTAGCCTTAACTATATATAAATCACTTAAACCATCTTTGTTAAAAGTTTTATAAAAATCTAAATAATATTTAACAGGAGCTTGTATTATTCCTTCTCTTTTAGAAGTCTCTTTCATAGTAATATAAAAGTCATCTATATCTTTTTCATCTCCAATATATAAATCCAAATTATATTGATTACCTTTATTAAGTATTTTTCTAGTAGTAGGATGCATTCCTTGATATACTTCTTCCCACTCTTTATCTAAATCAATCCTAAAAGTAAAACGAGGTTGTTCATGTTCAAATCCTAAATTATATCCAAGATGCTTATAACCTAAACTTTCTAAGAAAGAAACTAACTTATGATTATCCAAACCTTCAAGAATATTTCCATTTTTATCTATATTATGTAACTTAATTCCAGGATCAACCTTAACAAATATAGCTTTAAGTTTTATAGCATATTCTTTTAATTTTAAAGTAAATTCTTTTATTAATTCTTTATCATCAAAATCAATAACATACCCTCTTGGACTATATAAATAAGAATACCCAAATACTAGCTTTTTTTCTAAAAGAAGAGCGCTACAAACGAGCTTATCTTTATCTTTAAGTCCAACATAATGTGGTATAAAACCTTTATCTTTTCTAATCTGTCCAAAATCATATGACTGCATAAAATGATTATGTTTATTCTTTTCTACAAATTCTTCATATTCTTTCTTTTCTAAATTTTCTATAAATTCCATCAAACCACCTCGACACATATTCCCATTATTAGTATAACACAAAATAAAATTTTAAAAAATAAATATATAAAATAAAGATTCTAGGAAAAAATTTCCAAATAAAAAACTCCCAACTCAATGGAAGCTTACATCATATATAATTCATCATCATCTTTAATATATTCTTTTTCTAAAACTGTAGTATTATTTTCATATTCATTTTCCAATTTATATACTCTACTTTCAAGTCTTTTAACATTTCTTTCAAGCCTTTCTACTTTTTTTAATAAATCATTATAACTATTATCATTGTTATAGGTGTTATAATTATTATAATTTCCTCCCATCTCTAAAGGATTCATAGGGAAAAAAGGCATAAATGGATAAGGTTGTTGATTCATATTATTACTCCTTCCTTATAATTATTATATGCAAGTAAAAGATTTTGTGATAAAATAAAGAGAAAGAGGTGATATTCTTTGAGAATTAGAAATGTAAAAAATAAAGAAGAAATATTATCATCATCTAATAAGTTTATAGAAAATCCAAAAGATTATAAAGGACGTTGGCATACTTTATTTAATAATAATAATGAAATCCATATAGAAATAGGTATGGGTAAAGGTAAATTTATAAGAAGTATGGCCAAGTCTAATCCTAATATTAATTATATTGGAATAGAAAAGTTTGATACAATACTTGCTAAAGCTATAAAAAGATTAGATGAAGATTTAGATAATTTGTACATTACTAGATTTGATGCTAATATTATTGACGAAGTATTTGATCATGAAATAGAAAGAATTTATCTGAATTTTTCTGATCCCTGGCCAAAAGCACGTCATCATAAAAGAAGACTTACAAGTACAGAGTTCTTAAATAAATATCACTCATGTTTTAAAGATGATGAATATATTAATCTTCGTACTGATAATAAAGACTTATTTGCATATTCAATAGAAAGTTTAAGTAATGAAGGTTATACTTTAAATGATGTAACATTTGATTTACATAAAGAAAAAGACAATATCATAACGACAGAATATGAAGATAGGTTTACGTCGCTTAACATACCGATTTATGAATTAAAAGCTATTATTAAAAGGAAAGTATGAAAAAACTTTTGCTTTTTAATAAAATTTGTTATAATAATAGAAGAGTAGGTGAAATATGAAAAAGTTAATTGTTTTACTCTCTGTTTTAGTATTTGTCCTAACAGGTTGTAGTGCTTATGTTTTAAAGACTGACGATCTAGATAAAACTATTGAAGATATTTTATATAGTTCAAATAGAATTTATAATACTAATTTTGAAGGGTATAAGTATTATGTCCCAAAAGGAATGAAATATATAAATAAAGAAGAATATAATGCTGTGTTTAGAGATCGTTATGACAACAAGTATTATGTCTATGTAGATGCAGTAAGTTACTATCATAAAGTAAAAAGTAATTACAAAACTAAGTCTAATCTTTATTTGTCAAAAAAACTAAAACATAATGATAAGTTTGGTTATTTCGAAATAAAAGAGTTAAAGAATGGTAATTATTTTATAGAAGCAATGTACAACTATGTAAAAGTAGAGTCAATTGTAAAATCTGAAAGTTTACATGATTCTGTTATAAATATATGTTGTATGATAGGTAATGTAAAATATAATCGTAAAGTTCTAACAACTCTAATAGGAAATAAAAAATTAAGTTATAGAGAAGAAAAGTTTAGTATTTCTAAAAAGAAAAATAATGATACTAATTTCTTAGATTACGTAAATGAATATGAAAGTGAAGCAAGTAAAGATAAAAAGGCAAAAGATGAAGAAAACCTAAAAATAGATACTGAAGAATAACAAGGAAGAGGTGCTTGTATGAAATTAATGGAAAAATTAAAAAATGCGCTGTTTGAAGAAGAATATGTAGAAGTAGAAGAAAAACCTGTAAAGGAAAAAAAGAAAAAAGAAAAAAAATTTGGTAAATCAAAAAAGAAAGAAATTGAACAAATAAAAAACAAAGGTAGACAAAGAGCACAGGAAGAAATAGAACCTGAAGAAGAAAAACCAATTGTAAAAAAAGTTGCTGTGCCAAAAGAAAAACCAACACCAATAGTTCAAAAAGAAGAAAACCTTGATGAATATGATGATTTTGAAGAAGATAGAAATGAATTAAAAGGAAATAATAACTTCAAGTTTCAAGAAATTTTAGAAGATGATTTTAAATATGAACCAACTAGAGAATTACCAAAAGTAGAACCACAATATAATAATGTTGGAAGAGTAAAACCAGCACCAAAGAAAAAACCACAAGAAGAAGTACCATTATATCAAGGTGGTAAAAAAGAAGAAACATTTGGTTTTGAAAAAGAATATAATAGTTCACATATTTATGAATCAAAACCACCAAAATCTACATTTAAACCTTCTCCAATAATATCTCCTATTTATGGAGTATTAGATAAAAATTATAATCAAGATGAAATAGTACAAAAAAAAGAAGTTAGAATGCCTACTTTTAGAAGTGAACATTTAGATATTGATGAAGTAAGAAATAGAGCATACGGTGTACCAACAGCAACAGATATGGATATGTTCGAAATGGAAGATGAACCAATACCAGAAGAAAATGATATAAATGCAGATGATAATAATGACTTATTAGATTTAACTGATAATAATGATACACCATCTGTTTCTAAAGTAACTGTTGGAGATGCAGAAGAATACTTTGAAGATTTAGGACTTGAATACAACAATGACTATATTGATGTTAGTAAAGAAAAGGCAACAGGAAGAAGAGTAAAAGAAGATAAAGTCTATGAAGAAGTTGAAGAAGAAAAAGTAGAACCCGAAAAAGAGATAGATGAAGATATTGAACCAACAAAAACAGATGATGAAAACCTATTTGATTTGATTGATTCAATGTATGAAAAAGAATAAAAAAGGAGAATATTATGGATTTTTTGAATATACTATTACCGATACTATTATATATATTTGGAATTATTCTATTAATTGTTCTAATAATTTTAGGTATTCGTACTATACAATTATTAGATAAAGTAGATCGTCTAACAGATGATATAGAACAAAAAGTTTCAACATTAGATAACTTATTTTCAATGATTGATAAAGCAACTGATACTGTATCAGTTATTAGTGATAAAATAATAAATACCATTTCAGGATATATAATGGGATTAATAAAAAGAAAGGATAGGGATGAAAATGAGTAAAAATGGAAACAAAGGTAAATTTTTATTAGGTGCACTAGTAGGTGCAGGACTTGGAGTTCTATTCGCACCAAAAAAAGGTAGTGATACAAGAGAAGACATAAAAAAGAAATTACTTGAAATGAAAAAACAAATCGAAGGAATCGACAAAGAAGCAGTAAAAGAAGATTTAATGGCAAGAGTTGAAGAAATAAGATTAGAACTTGAAGGTCTTGATAAAGAGAAAGTTTTAGAAATTGCTAAGAAAAAAGGAAAAGAAATCAAGAAAAAGACTGAAGAATTAGTAGAAGTTGCTAAAGAAAAAGGAACACCAATGGCAAAACAAGCTGCAGAAGAGTTAAGACTTAAAGCAATCGAAGTAACAAAAGAAGTAGTAAAGAAACTAGAAAATACAGAAATAAAGTAAAATAATATTTACTTTTTTTTCTATTTTTGTTATATTATAGGCATATTTACTTTTCTATGAATAATTATAAGTAGATAAATATATTTTAAATTTAGAGATTTAGTGGTTGGTGAAAACTAAAAAAAGATATTTATTGAATTACAAATTAGGAGAAAAGACGTAATTTGGCGTTAACAAATAAAGTGCATGTTCTTCATGAAATAAGGTGGTACCGCGATAATTCGTCCTTATATATTGAAGAACTTTTATTTTGAAAATTAGGAGGAGATAAAATGACTTTTTTTGAAGAATTAAAATGGAGAGGATTAATTAAAGATACAGCAGGAGATGATTTAGAAGAAAAATTAAATAACGAAAATGTTACTTTTTACTGGGGAACAGACCCAACTGCAGATAGTCTTCATCTTGGACACTATTCATCACTAGTAACTGCCAAAAGACTAGCAAAACACGGACATCATCCAATACTATTAATTGGAGGAGCAACTGGATTAATTGGAGATCCACGTCCAACTGCAGAAAGAGAAATTATTTCAAAAGAAGAAGTAGAAAAAAACTTTACAGCCATAAAAGAACAAGTATCAAATATTTTTGGTGGAAATGTTGAAATAGTAAATAACTATGACTGGATGAAAAACTATAATTACTTAGAGTTCTTACGAGATATAGGAAAATATATTAATGTAAATTATATGATAAATAAAGATATTATTAACAGAAGATTAGAAACAGGTATAACTTATGCAGAATTTTCTTATACACTTATTCAAGGATATGATTTCTTACATTTATTTGAAGAAAAAAATTGTACATTACAAGTAGAAGGATCAGATCAATGGGGAAATATCACAACTGGACTTGAACTTATAAAGAAGATAAAAGGAAAAGATGCATATGGATTTACAATGCCTCTTGTTACAGATAAATATGGAAATAAATTTGGTAAAAGTGAAGGTAATGCCATTTGGCTTGATAAAAATAAAACAACAAGTTATGAAATGTATCAATATCTAATTAATGTAGATGATGAAATGGTAATAGATTATTTGAAGATATTTACTTTCCTAACACCAGAAGAAATAATGGAGTTAGAAAAGAAAAATAAAGAAAATCCACATTTAAGAGAAGCACATAAAGCTCTAGCAAAAGAAATAATTACTGACCTTCACGGAAAAGATGCTTATGAAGAAGCAGTAAAAATAAGCGAAACTCTATTTAGTGGAGATATTAAAAACTTAAATGGAAAACAAATAGAAGAAGCTTTCAAAGGAATTACTCCATATGAAATAAATGAAGAAAAAAATATAGTAGACTTACTTGTAGAAGCAAGTGTAGTATCATCAAAAAGACAAGCACGTGAATTTTTACAAAACAATAGTATTTCTTTAAATGGAGAAAAGATAAATAA
>CANQUW010000034.1 GCA_947627145.1 uncultured Bacilli bacterium | reverse complement strand
GTAAATGTCGACGAAAAGAAAAATCCAGAAATGTTTATAGAGTATACAGATAAAGCTGGAGATAGAGTAACACGTTTTGCATACATACAAGATGATAAAGTTAAAGGTAGTAGAAAATATGAAAAAACAACATTAAAAATATTATGTACTGTAGAAGATCATGAATATAGTTGGGCTTTATTTATACCTGATGAAGATAATCCAAGTAATGGAAATCTACATATAACAAATAGTTTAATTAAAGGTGATATTAAAAAAATAAAATATTCTCCAGAAGATAAAGAGTTTAAAAGAAAATATGTAATGCGTGATATATCTATAACTTATAGAGAAATTAAAAAAGATGACCTACATAATGATATGAATGCTTTAGTTGGAGATTATGAAGGAGATAATTATATTACATCAAGTTTTGAATCAGAAATAGATAAACAAATAGAAAATGCTAAACTTGAAATAGAAAAAGAAAAAAGAGTAGACTTAGGAGATTACTTTATAAAATATGGTACTTATAAACTATATACTAATAATTTACATAGTACAGTAGAATTAACTGAAGACGATGAAGTATTTGAATTAAAACAAGGAGGAGTATGTCATATTAAAAAATCATCTAAATTTGGTGGTAATGATATAGATAAAGATTGTAATTATGCAGTACAAGAAACAAATACTGTAATAGATGGTAAGAAAGTTGCTAATCTAGTAGTATCATATGAAGGTGGTTCTACTACATATCAAGTAAAAGAAAACAATGAAGTATCATCATCTTGGTATAAACTAAGATTAAAATAGAAAATACTTGAAAAAAAAGATATTTTATAGTATATTATATGTACTTACCAGTTCCCAGTTTAGAGATTTTCCGACTCTTTACTTAGAACTAGGCAAAATATATTAAGAAAGGAAGTGTTAAAATGGCTTTAACAAAAGATGCAAAAACAAAAATCATTGAAAAATATAGAATCAATGATAAAGATACTGGATCTGCTGAAGTTCAAATAGCTATTCTAACAGAAGAAATTAAAGAATTAACTGAACACTTAAAAGTTCATACACATGATTATCATTCACGTCGTGGACTTTTAAAGAAAGTTGGACAACGTCGTAATATGTTAGGATATCTAGCAAGAACTGATGTAACTAGATATCGTAAGTTAATAAAAGAATTAGGCTTAAGAAAATAGACAAATGTCTATTTTTTTTGTGTATTTCATGATATAATACTACTTAGTGAGGAGTTGAGACACATGAAAAAAGAAATATTTAAATTAGATTTTTATGGCAAAGAAATTGTTGTAGAGCACGGAGAAATGGCAAAACAAGCAACTGGATCAGTTCTTGTAAGATATAATGATACTGTTGTTTTAACTGCAGCAGTTATGAATAAAGAAGTAAACTTGCTTTCCGACTTTTTCCCACTTACAGTAAATTATCAAGAAAAATTATATTCTGTAGGTAAAATCCCAGGAGGTTTCATTAAAAGAGAAGGTAGACCAACAGAAAATGCAACTTTGGCTGCACGTATGATAGATAGACCTATGAGACCATTATTCCCAGAAGGATTTAAAAACGAAGTTCAAGTAATTAATACAGTACTTTCAGTAGATCAAGATTGTTCACCAGAACTAACTGCAATGCTTGGGTCATCTCTTGCAGTATCAATTAGTGAAATACCATTTGATGGACCAATTGCAGGAGTAAAAGTAGGGTATGTTGATGGAAAATATATAATCAATCCTACTCCTGAAGAATCAGAAAAATCTTTACTTGATTTGACTGTTGCTGGAACAAAAGACGCAATTAACATGGTTGAGTCTAGTGCTAAAGAAGTAAGTGAAGATATAATGCTTGATGCTTTAATGGAAGGTCATAAAGCTATTAAGAAATTAATTAAATTTGAAGAAGAAATAATTAAAAAAATCGGTGTAGAAAAAATAGATTATGAAAGACTTGAAATTACTCACGAATTAAGAGAAAGAGTAGAGAGTCTTTCAACAGAAAGAATGGATAAAGCTCTACGTATTAAAGAAAAATTAAAAATGCATGAAGAAGTAGATGCTATAAAAGAAGATGTAGTAAATACCATTCTAGCAAGTGATGAAAATAAAGATTTAGATAGTGATGCATTAAAAGAACTTACTGTTATGATAAATCAAGTATTAAGTGATGTAGAATATAAATTATTTAGAAGTATTGTTGTAAAAGAACATATTCGTGCAGATGGACGTAAGATGGATGAAATAAGACCTTTATCAACTGATATTGATGTACTTCCAAGAACTCATGGTTCTGCATTATTTACAAGAGGAGAGACACAAGCACTTTCAGTTACAACACTTGGTGCTTTAGGAGAACATCAAATATTAGATGGACTTGGACTTGAAGATGGAAAGAGATTTATGTTACATTATAATTTCCCACAATTCTCAGTTGGTTCAACTGGAAGATATGGTGCCCCTGGTCGTCGTGAAATAGGTCATGGTGCCTTAGGAGAAAAAGCTTTACTTCAAGTAATACCATCAGAAGATGAATTTCCTTATACTATTCGTGTTGTATCAGAAATACTTGAATCAAATGGTTCGAGCTCTCAAGCTTCAATTTGTGCAGGTTGTATGTCATTAATGGCTGCAGGAGTTCCAATCAAGTCACCAGTCGCAGGAATTGCTATGGGACTAATTACAGATGGAGATGATTACACTATACTTACAGATATTCAAGGTATGGAAGATCATCTAGGAGATATGGACTTTAAAGTTGCAGGAACAAAAGACGGAATATGTGCTCTTCAAATGGATATTAAAATTAAAGGTGTTACTAAAGAAATATTATCAGAAGCACTTGAACAAGCTAAAAAAGCTCGTCTTGAAATATTAAAAGTAATCAAAAAGCAAATAAAAGAACCAAGAGCGGAAGTTTCTAAATATGCACCTAAGACAGTAACATTTATGATTAAACCAGAAAAAATCAAAGATGTTATCGGTCGTGGTGGTGAAATGATAACTAAAATTATTTGTGAAGCATCAAATGTTACAGATGTAAATAATATAAATGCAGTAAAAGTTGACCTAGAAGACGATGGACGTGTAATTATCTATCATACAGACCAAGATGTAATAAATAAAACAAGAAGTATGATTGAAGATGTTGTACGTGAAGTAGAAGAAGGTAAAAACTATACAGCTAAAGTTGTCAAAGTAGAAGACTTTGGATGCTTTGTAGAAGTATGGCCTGGATGTGAAGGACTTGTTCATATATCTCACTTAGATACAAAACGTGTAGAAAAAACAGAAGACGTTGTAAAAGTAGGAGACGAAATAATTGTAAAAGCAATTGGAACAGATAAACGTGGAAGACTAAACTTCTCAAGAAAAGAAGCAATAAGTTCAAGAAAAGTAAATAAAAAATAAATAGTAGACTTAAGAAGTTAAAACTCTTAAGTCCTTTTGTTATAAGAAAGAACTTTTTTCATATACTTTAATAGGTGAAGTACATGAAGAAAATATCTCAAGTTGTTATAAGTATATCCTTAATACTTTTAAGTTTCTTTTATACAAATAAAATGATAGATCTTTTAAAAAATAATGATCCAATAATGAAAACTATTAAAAGTAAAGAGGATAGCTTTAAAGTAGATGCAGTTAATGCTAAAGTTACAGATAATAAAGTAACACCTGGACTTAACGGAACTAAGATAAATCTAGAGGATAGTTTTGATCAAATGAAAAAATACGGTGCTTATAATGAAAGTCTAATGGTATTTGAAGAAGTAAAACCTACAGTTTCCATAAATGATAATTTTGATAAATTTATAACTGGAGGAAATACTAATATAAATAATGTATCATTAATATTTAAAGTGTTTAGAGATGATGAAGTAGATGATATTTTAAATATTTTAGAAGAATATAAAGTGAATGGTACTTTCTTTGTAGATGGATTATGGCTTGAAAACAACAGTAAGAAAGTAGTATACATGAGTGAAATAGATCAAGAAATAGAAATATTAAACTATGATTCTTCCTATCAACAAAAATACTTTCAAAGTTCTATAAATATTTCTAATACTTTAACAGGAAAAGAAAGAAAATATTGTTATTCAGAAACAGAAAGAAAAGATATATTGAATCTATGTAGAAAATTAAAACTTCATACTGTAATACCTAACATACAAACAGATGAAAATCCATTTGGAGATGTAAAAGAAAACCTAGAAAATGGTTCTATTATAAGTATGCCACTTGGTGCTGTTGTAGAAAAACAACTACCAACTATAATAGATTATATAAGACAAAGAGGTTACACCATAGTACCACTAACAACTCTTTTAAGTGAAGAAAACAATGTAAATTGATGTAAAGAGAATAACAAATGATATTCTCTTTTTTTATAGTTTGTGGTATTTTTTACTTATAAGAAGGTGATAATATGAATGATTATGATGACAATGATGAATATGAATATGAAGAAGAAAAGCCAAGAACAACTGGCAAAACTATAACTATTATAATTTTACTTCTAATGTTAATAGGAGCATTATCTTATATAGGATACTTTGATATTTATATACCATATTATGAAAAACCAAATAAAGTAAATATAGAAGATGAAAAAGATGAAGAAAGAGAAATGTATGTATCAGAAGAGATAAAGATGCAAGACAAATTAAATGATTACTTATATTTTGCAAATGATTTTTCCAAAGAAAATGTAAAAGAAATAGATAATCAAGAACTTTTATCTTTTGCACTTCATAAAATAGGGGAATTTAAAGAAGAAATACCAAAAGAAGAAATAGAAGATATAATAGAGAAATATTTTGGGAATAATACTAAACTAAATCATGAAGATATTTTATGTACTGTAGAAAATATAGCATTATATAATTTTAAAGATGATAAATATATATTAAATGAATCCCATCCAGGTCATGGAGGAGGAAGTTATACAGGTGGAGAAGTTCATATAATTAGTGGAAATGTAGATTTAAAAAATAAAGAGTATATAATAAAAGGAAGAATATTATACACTCTAGAAGGAATGATTGGAGAAGGAATAACTACAAGATTTTATAAAAGTATAGAGGATATAGAAAGTAATAATCCAATAATAAATAATGATTTAAACCCTAAAACTTATGATGATGTATCTTCATTCCTACCAGTAACTACTTTTAAATTTACTAAAAAAGGAAATGATTATTATTTAAAAAGTATAAAAATAGAAGAATAATAAATCTTTATCTAACATTTGAATATATCATTTGTTAGATTTTTCTTTAATTTATATTTACTAAATAAACATACTATTATAAAATAAATATAGACACGACTATTAGAAAGAATGTGATTTTATGACCGATGAAATTATAAATTTATGTACAAAAATAAAAAAGAATAACTTATGTCCAACTTGTGGTGGGGATTATGATAATTTCACATGCAAGTACTGTAATGAAAAAAGTAATGTTTTAGAAAATCTACAACAAGAGTTAATAGAAAAACTAAATAAAAATACAAATCTTACTGAAGAAGAGTTAATGAGTTTATACAAAATAGATTCTCTAAATATAGATAAAGTAAATAATATTTTAACCAGTACAAACTTTAAAAAACATTTAAATGATGTTTATAATAATATAGTAACAAAAATAAACACTGACACATTAGAGCTAAATGATTACGAATATTTATTTCTTTTTATAGAAACAAATACTTATCCAGATAAAAAAATATTTTTTATAAATATTTTAATGAAAGAATTATTATTAAAAAAATTAGATATAAGTATTGATAAACAATTAACACTTATAAAAGAATTTACAGAAATGTTTATGAAAGATAAAGTAACAAATCCAAAAGTTACATTTAAAGATTTAGATAAAAACATTTTAGTACAATCTTTATATAATTATATTGATCTAAATTATGATAAAACTATAGAACTCTTAGAAACTAAAAATTATTTAGAATTAATAAGTACTATATTTCATGAATGTACTCATACATTTCAACATTATACAATAAACAAAGGAGAACATGCTAATTATTTACTTTTACTTCAAGCAAAAGAAGATATTATAAGAAAAAACTATCCTTCTTATTACAAAGACAACTATTTTAAAGAATCTTTAGAAGTAGACTAGATATTGTGAAGATTTATATACTTGTAAGTATTTAAATATATTAGGTATACAAATACAAAATATGGATGTAGTAAATAAAAGAATACAAGAAAACCTAACATTAATAGAAGATGAAAATAGAATAATTAATGGAAAAGAATCTACTGTATCTGAAATATTTGATTCTTTAAATAAAGATATTAGTTTATTAAAAAATTATCCTATATTAAATTTAGAATATAAAGAAAAAAGGGGAATATTATTCTTAAAACTTTAGAAGAAATACAAGAAGATTATAATAGCAATTCACTATTTGAAATGACTAAAGAAGAAAAAGAATATTTATATTCTCACTTAATAAAAAAATATAAAAAGACACAAAATAAAAAATGATTGCATAAAGTAAATTTATATGTTACAATGTATTTATCAAAAGAAATTACATACATTAAAAAAGGAGATATCTAATATTCTCTTGTTGGATGTCTACCTATGATTGGTTCCACCTAACATTTGAATTTCATTTGTTAGGTGTTTGTTTTCATATTTTAAGTAGAATTAAAAAAATAATTCCTACTAATGAAATTATGCATAGGCATAAAAAATAGATTAATAAATCACGTTTTTTAACCATAAGCATCCCTCCTTTTCTCACCTAAGATGTATCTTCTTGTTGACTTAAAATTAATATAAAATAAGAAAACGAGGCAAACACCCAACTATCAAATATCTCCTAAAACAATTATACAATATGTTAACAACGAAAATCAATATAAAATTAAAAAAATGTTCTAAAAACACTTTTTAAAACTTTGTATAACAATAAATTTATAAAAATATTAAACATTTGATAGAGGTCTTATCTCTATTTTTTCTTTGTTATAATTTGATTGCTATGATATAATGTAAATAGTCGAAAAGTAGAAGGTGAATAGAATGTACTTAAAAAAAATAAATACAAATGGATTTAAATCGTTTGCTAATAAATTTAATATAGAACTTGGAAATAATATTACTTGTATTGTCGGACCTAATGGTAGTGGTAAAAGTAATGTAGTTGATGCAGTTAGATGGGTTTTAGGAGAACAATCAGTAAAGAGTCTTCGTGGAGATAGTTCTATGAGTGATATTATCTTTTCTGGTTCAAAAAATAGAAAACCTTTAAATGTTGCAAGTGTAGAATTAGTATTTGATAATACAGATCATTTTCTAAATGTTCCATATACAGAAATATCTATTAAAAGAAGAATATATAGAAGTGGAGAAAATGAATACTTTATAAATAATGAAAGATGTCGTCTTAAAGATTTAACCAATCTACTTTTAGACTCTGGTATAGGAAGAGAATCTTTTAACATAATCTCTCAAGGAGAAGTAGATAATATTTTATCAACTTCACCACAAGACAGACGTGTAATATTTGAAGAAGCAAGTGGTATTTTAAAATACAAAAAAAGAAAAATAGAAGCATTAAGAAAACTAGATAGAACACACAATAACTTAGATAGAATAAATGATATAATAGGTGAGATAGAAAGTCGTATTGAACCTTTAAAAAGACAAAGTAGAAAAGCTATTCGTTATAAAAATGCTAAAGAAACTTTAGAAAAATACGAAATATCTTTACTTGCTAAAGATATAAAATACTATAAAACAAAATTAGATGATATAAAAGAAAAATCTGAAAAACTAAATCATGAAATAATAGAACTTTCAAGTGAGTCATCTGTAATAGATTCTAAAGCATTAGAAGAAGAAGGAAAAATAAATAATTTAGAAAATGAAATAGTTAATGATAATAATAAATTACTTGAGATAACAAGACTTGTAGAAAAATTAAATGGAGAGATGAGACTTCTAAAAGAACGTAAGAAAAAAGAAACAAATGATGATACTGTTGTAGAAGAAATGAGAAGACTATTAGAAGAAAAAGAAAGTCTAACATCTAGAATAGAAATTATAAAAAATGATATAGAAAATGAAAATAAAAGTTTATATGAATTAAATACAGAAGAAGATGACTCTAAAAAAGACTTAGAAAAAATAAATTATAAAAAGACAGATCTTACTACAAAACGTACTAATTTAGATAGAGAAATAACATCTATTAATTATAAAATAAATTCTATTAATATGGAAATAGAGAATAACTCATCATTTCCACATGCAGTAAAAGAAGTATTAAACGAACCAAGTCTATCAGGTATTCATGATAGTTTAGGTAACTTACTTAGAACAGAAGAAAAATATGTAAAAGCTTTAGAGACTGCAATATTCTCATCAAAGAATTTTATAATAACTGAAGATGAAAAATCAGCTAAAGATGCCATTATCTATTTAAAAGATAATCATCTAGGACGAGCAACTTTCTTTCCATTATCAGTAATAGAAGCAAGATACGTTGATGATAGAATATTAAACGATATAAAAAATACTACTGATTTTATAGATGTATTAAGTAATTTAGTAAAATATGATAAAAAATATGAAAACATTATTAAAAATCAATTAGGTACTATATTAATATCAGAAAATATTGATAGTGCAATTAGACTATCTAAAAGAGTAAATAAAAGATATAAGATTATTACACTAGATGGAGAAGTACTACATGTAGGAGGCTCTATGTCTGGTGGTAGTAACTATAAAAGTAAAAGTGTTATTACCCTAAGAGAAGAATTAAGAGTTTTAAATGAGAAAAAAGAAAGTAAATCGCAAGAAATAAAAACAATAGAAAAAGATTTATCTGATATAGATAATACTATAGAAAAATATTCATCTGATTTCTTCTCTATTAAAAGTAAAAAAGTAACACTAGAAGAATCTATTAATAGAAAGAATAGTAAATTAATATCTTTAGAAGAAGAACTTGATACAATATCTAAAGACTATGAAAACTATAAACATTTAAAAAATAATTCTATAGATAAAAAAGAAGAAGAACTTACATCTTCATATCATGAAAATGTAAGAGAAAAAGAAAAACTAATAAATGATATTAAATATAAAAATAAAACATTAGAAGAATTAAAGATAAAAAGAGAAGAATCTAATGCTGAAAATAAACTTAAAAATGCTCATCTTCGTGATTTAGAGCACCAACTTTCAGACTTAGAAGTAGATAAAGAAAGATTAGATATAACTCTTGATAATATGTTAAATACATTAAATGAAGAATATTCAATGACTTTTGAACGAGCAGATGCTAATTATGAGTTAGATGTAGAAGAAGATATTGCTAGAGAAAAAGTAAAAGAATCGAAACAAGAAATTAAAAAAATTGGTATGGTAGACTTAGATTCTATAGAAGAATATGAAAGTGTAAATACTAGATATGAATTCTTAACTAAACAAAAAGAAGACTTACTTAATGCAGAAGAAACATTACTTTCAATAATGAATGATATGGATGATGTTATGAAAACAGAATTTGAAAAAACATTCAAAAAAGTACGTACTGAATTCCAAAATGTCTTCCGTGAATTATTTAAAGGAGGAACTGCTGATTTAATTCTTACTGAACCTGAAGATATCCTAACAACTGGAGTAGAGATAATGGCATCCCCTCCAGGAAAGAAACTAAAAAGTATAACTGCACTATCTGGAGGAGAAAAAACACTTACCGCAATAAGTTTATTATTTGCAATGCTTAATGTAAGGCCTGTTCCATTCTGCTTATTTGATGAAGTAGAAGCGGCG
>CANQUW010000033.1 GCA_947627145.1 uncultured Bacilli bacterium | reverse complement strand
TCCTGTTGTTATTTCATTCTGTTTTGTTCCACTCTTTGTATATTGGAATGCTGCATATGTTACTCCTATTATCATTACAAGTAATATTATTAACCCTATTGCTGTTCCTATATTTCTTTTTTTATTTTCTTCCATCTTTACTTATCTCCTTTATCTTTAGGTTTACATCATGCTTATATACTATTAGTATTACTATTTGTATTGTAACACGCTCTGTTCGTATTTGTTTGTGGTAATTGTTGGTAATTTTTTCAATATATGATTATTATATAAATTAAAATGTTAATATTTTGTCGATATTTGTTCACATCATGCTTATATACTGTTAATTATTGGAAATAGCAATATTAAAATCGTATCATATTAATTGAGGTGAAGCTTGTGAGATTAAATATTATATTTGGTAACAATGTAAAATATTTTAGATATCAGAAAAAACTTACTCAAGAAAATTTAGCTGAAAAATGTGATTTTAGTATACCTTATATTAGTCAACTTGAATTAGGTTGGCATATGCCTTCTTTTAAAAAATTAGAAATACTCGCTAGAGCATTAGAAATTGAACCTTTTGAACTTTATGTTAAAAGAAAAATCCCTAAATTACCTGTTAGGGTTGATATGTATGAACCAGAAAAAGAAAAAGTTAAATAGATAAAAAGTCTTGAAAGAAATTTACTTTCAAGACTTTTTTAATCTTCATATAATCCATGTATTTTTTCTATGTCTATTTCACTTAAGTTTTGTACTTTCCATTTTCCATCTTCTTTTTTTAAAGTAAATGTTAAATCTTCTTCTTTTTTATCAACAGCATTTGTCATTTCTTTTAGTTTTCTTGCCATGTATTTAGCATCATCTATTACACCGTCATCACTTGTAAATTCATCTTTATGTTCATCAAAATATTCTTTAGCTTTATTTAAAGCATTACTATAATCAAATACTTCTATTTCAACTTTTACTTCAGCAGTATCTCCATCCACTTCTTCATCTTCTATTTTATAAGATAAATTTTGATATTGTCTTTCCATTAGACTTTTATATTCTTTTTTGTCATCATCTGATAAACTACTATCTTTATCAACTATATTATCTAATTGTTTTAGAACTTCTTCATCCATACTTTGATATTTACCTAAAAAGTTTTCTACTGATTTGCTTGGTGTATTATCATCTGCTCCACATGCTGTTGTAAAGATGGTTAATATTCCTAAAAATACTAATAATTTTTTCTTCATTTTAAATCCTCCCATTAATAGAATGGAAGGATTTTATTTTTTTATACATTATTTTATTTTATAAAAATCAGCTAATTTCTTAAAAGCTTGTAAAGATCTTTTTAACATATTCTTATCTACACAATAAGATATTCTTACATAACCACTACATTTAAAAGATGTTCCTGGTACTAGTAATAAATTATATTCTTTAGCTTTATTTACAAATTTTATATCATCTTCTATTGGAGTTTTCATAAATAAGTAAAATGCTCCTTCAGGTTTTACACAAGTAAAACCTAAATTAGTAAGTTCTTTATATAAGAAATTTCTATTATCATTATATATTTTTATATCTACTGTTTCATCTATACATTTTTCTATTACTAGTTGCATTAAAGATGGTGCATTTACACATCCAATTATTCTATTCGAAATAGTAAGAGCATTAATTAGTTCTTTGTAATTTACTACTTCATTTGGTATTACAATATACCCTATTCTTTCTCCTGGTAAAGATAGACTTTTACTAAATGAATATACTATTAAAGTATTATTATAATATTTAGTTATGAATGGTACTTTTATATTATCATATACTAATTCTCTATATGGTTCATCTGATATTAAATATATTTCATGGTTATATTCTTTCTCTTTTTCTTCTAATATCTTAGATATTTCTTTTATTGTATCTTCACTATAAACTACTCCTGTTGGATTGTTTGGTGTATTTATTAAAACAGCTTTTGTTTTATCAGTTATCTTTTCTTTAAATTCATCTAAGTTAGGTTGAAAGTTTTTTGTATTTGGGGATACTGTTACTACTTTACCATCATATCCAGTTATATAATAATTATATTCCATAAAGTATGGCGCGAAAGTTATAACTTCATCATCTTTATTTAGTATACTCTTAAATATAATATTTAATCCTGAAGCTGCTCCTGTTACCATTATAATATTATCTTTAGTAAATTTAGTTTGATGTTTTCTATTTAGAGAGTTTGCTACTTGTTCTCTTGTAGAATCAAAACCTGCATTATTCATATAACCATGTACGAAGTTCGGTTCTTCATTTTTAATAATATCTATAATAGTATCATTTATCTTTTTAGGTGGCTCTATACTTGGATTTCCTAAACTAAAGTTATATACATTTTCACTACCATATATTTCTTCTAATTTCTTTCCTGCTTCAAACATTTCTCTTACAGTAGAATTATTCTTTACTGCATCTTTTAATTTTTCTGATATCATAATTACCTCCTAATATTTTCCTAATATTCTTAATAGTCTTACACTATTTTGAAGTTCAATTAATGCTTTATTATAACTTTTATCTTTTATATCTATATCTATCCAAAAATAATATTCTCCTAATTTTGTTTTAGCTGGACGTGATTCTATTTTAGTTAAGTTTAAATTATATTTATCAAATATTCCTAATACTTGATATAGGGCCCCTGGTTTATCTTTAGTTGTAAATATTATAGTCATTATATTTTCTTTTTTATTTTTTATATTTTTTCCAAGTACCCAGAATCTTGTTTCATTATTATTGTTATCTTGAATATTTTCTTTTAATAACTCTAGATTATAAACTTCTTTACAAGTTGTGTTTGCAATACATGCAGTATATTCTTTTTCTTTTACTATTTTTGCTGATTCTGCAGTAGATGTAGTTTCATATATATTTATATCTTTTAGATTTTCTTCTATAAAATTTCTACATTGCGCAAGAGCTTGTGGATGAGAATATATTTCTTTTATATCTTTTAATTTATATTGTTTTTTTGCTAGTAGATTATGTTTTATTTTTAAAATATATTGTTCTTTTATTTCTATATCTTTATTTTCTATTATAGTATCAAGTGTTTCTGTAACACATCCTTCTGTTGAGTTTTCTATTGGTACAACAGAATAATCTACTTCATTATGTATTAATGCTTTAACTACATCAGTAATTGTTTTATATGGTATTTTTTTAATATCTTTTTTATATATTTTATTTAATACTTCTTCTGAGAATGTTCCAGAAGGTCCTAGAAAAGCTACTTTCATTTTTATCACTACTCCTTTAAAAAAATAAAACATTCATCCATAAAGGACGAATGTTTATATCCGCGGTACCACCTTTGTTCTAGTAAATAACTAGCACTTAATCAAGAATTAACGCTTTCTTTACGATTTGACTCCATTATTTGAAATTCGCATGTTTATCTTTCTATTGTAGCTTCCAGCCGATGGCTACAACTTTCTTTTAGAGTTTATAAACTAACTACTATGATAATTTCTTCATCAATTAAATCATTTTTATTATATTACTTTTAATAACGCTTGTCAATTTAGTTTGATGTTATTACCGAAAGAATGAAAGTCATATTTGACATAAATATAACTATTTGTTATAATGTTATTGAACCACTCCATCCTCGAATGAGGGCAAGGTGGTGTCTTTTTTTTGTATTAATTTTGGATAAATTACCAATCCAAATTCATTTGTATTGCTTGCATTCAAATTAAACGAACTTTTTAGTATATTCATTAAATCAACTATATCTTCTTTTGTTAACCAATTAGCAATACGTTTTGGTAAATTATAGTTTTTTACACAATATTTATAGTATAAATTTACAATATAAGATACAAAATCACTAATTTGTATGAAATAAGATTCTGTGGAATCTTTTTCTAAGATATCTTCTATCATATTGTTTATTGGTGAATTATAATAAGAAATATCAAAATTCGAAGTTATTGGATTAAAATTCCTGATTGATCTTGCCGTTTTTTTCATAATTTCAATTCTACCTTTGTCCGAAATAATAATATATTTCCAATTACTATCATTTTCTACTCGTTGAATGGTATATGTTAATGCTTTTGCAAGAATAGGATAATCTTTATTTACTATATTTTTTTTATCGATAATTGTATTTATTATTTTGACTTTTAAATTTGCTATTAATCTAGCATATAAAAAAACTATTTCTTTTCTTTGATGTGTTGTTAAGTCATAATTTCTATATGGATATTTATCAGAGAAAAAATTTGCTGTGTGAAATTCTTCTTTTATAGGAATATTATACTTATCTTTTAAATACTTCCTAAATTTTTTTATGAGATTATAATTTTCATTCCAATCGTTGGTATGTATATAAGTTGCCGATAAAATAAATGTTTCACTAGAATAATTTATTAGTCCGTCATCTCCTGATTCATCAAAGTACGCAATTACACTCATTAAATTCACCCCATTTAAAAGTAGTGCACAATCTATTCTCCTTTTATTGTACATATATTGTGATAAATGTTATTATGTATTAGATGGACATGTTGTTATCCACTTCATTCAGTATATCACATACCATTTATTAGTCAATACAAAATCATATAATTTTGAACTTTTTTTCGATAAGTAAAAAACTAAAAATAAAAAATCGAGATATTAACCACTTTTGGTACTTAAAATACACATTTTGGTCAATATCTCTATATTTTTTTGTGTTTTTTAGTTTTTATCTCTTACTTTAATGTGTGCTTCACGAAGTTGTATTTCTTCTACATTACTTGGTGCATTCATTAAAGCATCAGAACCATTTGCATTAAGTGGGAAAGCTATTGTTTCTCTTATTGAATCTTCATCTAAAAGTAACATTAACATTCTATCAAGTCCTGGTGCCATACCTCCATGAGGAGGTGCTCCATACTTAAATGCTTCATATAATGCTTTGAATTTTTCTTTTATTACATCTTCAGAAAGTCCTGCAATTTCAAAGGCTTTTTTCATTATTTCTGGATCATGGTTTCTTATAGCACCACTTGCTATTTCTACTCCATTACATACAAAATCAAATTGATATGCAAGAATATCTTCTTCAGACTTTTCTTCTAATGAAGAAAGTCCACCTTGTGGCATATTAAATGGATTATGAGTAAAATTATATTTTTCATCTTCTTCACTATATTCATACATTGGGAAGTCTTTTACTATACAAAATTCAAATCTATCTTTATCAAGTAAATCTAATTTTCTTCCTAATTCATCTCTTATTAAACCAGCAAGTTTTAAAGCATTTTTTCTATCTGCAATAAAGAATACTACACTATTTGGTTTTAATTTTGCTTTATCAATTATAGCTTTTCTTTCATCATCAGTTAAAAATTTATCTATTGGCCCAGCAAATGACATATCTTCTAAAACTTTAAAATAACCAATACCTGGCATACCTATAGTTTTTGCATAATCTACAAGTTCATTAAACCAAGAATTTGACTTAGATGCGATATCTTCTACAGTAATACCTTTTACTGGAATGTTTCTAAATGGACGGAAGTCTGTATCTTCAAATTCTTCTGTTAAGTCTATTATTTCAAGTGGGTTTCTTAAATCAGGTTTATCTGTTCCGTATTTTTCCATTGCTTCTTTATAAGTTAATCTTCTAAATGGTCTTTCACTTATTTTTTTATCACTAAATTTTTTAAATGTTTCATAGAATATTTCTTCTCCTATTTCTAGTACGTCTTCTTCTTCTACAAAAGCCATTTCTAAATCTAGTTGATAAAATTCTCCATATACTCTATCACTTCTAGCATCTTCATCTCTAAAGCATGGTGCGAATTGGAAATATTTATCAAATCCACTACACATAAGTAATTGTTTAAATTGTTGTGGTGCTTGTGGTAGTGCATAGAATTTTCCATGAAATTTACGTGAAGGTACTAGAAAGTCACGAGCACCTTCAGGAGATGATGCAGTAAGTATTGGTGTTTGAATTTCTAAAAAGTCATTTTTTATCATAATTTCTCTTAAAAAATTAATTACTTTATTTCTAAATATTATTTTTTCTTTTACTTTTGGATTTCTAAGATCTAGATATCTATATTTTAGTCTTACATCTTCATTTACTTCGTGCGAAGTCATAACTTCAAATGGTAAGACATTTTTACTTTTACCTAAAACTTTTATTTCTTCTACTAGTATTTCAATTTTTCCTGTTTCAAGTCTTGGGTTGTAATCATCTTCATTTCTTGCACGTACTTTACCTTTTACAGTTACACTACTCTCACGAGTTAAATGTAAAAACATATTATCATCATTTGAAACTAGTTGTACTGTACCTGACATATCACGTACATCTACAAATATTACTCCACCATGGTCTCTTATATTTTCAATCCATCCCGCAATACGTACTTCTCTATCAATATCTTTTTCTCTTAATTCTCCAAGTACTGTATCTTTATATTTATTTTTTTGCATTTTGTTTTCTCCTTTCTAGTTCTTCTTTTATCAACTCTAATGAAATATTAGGGTTAGCTTGTCTATTGGATGTTTTCATAACTTGTCCAACAAAGAAGTTATATACATAAGTATTGTCGTCCTCTACATATTGTCTTACTTGTTCAGGATTGTTATCCATAACAGTATTTATTATTTCAAGTAATTTGTCTTTATCATTAATTTGTTCAAGATGTTGTTCTTTTATTAAATCAATTGGATCTTTTTCTTGCTCTATTGCTTTATATAATATTTTTTTACCATGATCAAGAGATATTTTTTTATCATGAACTCTATTTACTAGTTCCGCAATAGAAGTTGCTTTTACTGGGAAGTCTTCTATTGTTATATTTAATTTATTTAAAGTAGAAAGAACCGATGTTGTTACAAAGTTTAAAGCAAGACTTATATTATTTGAGTTTTCTACTACTTCATTAAAATAATCACTTACCTTTTTGTCTTTTGATAATACTCCGGCATCATATTCACTTAAACCATATTTATCCATGTAAAGTTCAAATCTTTCTTGTTTTAACATTGGAACTTCACTTCTTATTTCATCTAAGTACTCTTTTGATATTGGTACTTTTGGAATGTTTGGTTCAACAAAATATTTATAATCAACAGCATCTACTTTTTCTCTCATAGAATATGTTTTTCCATCTTCATCTATTCTTCTTGTTTCTTGAATTACTTCTCCTCCGTTTTCTAAAACTTCAGTCTGTCTTTTTATTTCATATTCAATTGCTTGTTTTACAGAGTTAAAAGCATTTATATTTTTCATTTCAACTTTAGTACCTAGTTTATCGCTTCCTTCTTCTTTTAGAGAAATATTAACGTCACATCTCATTTGGCCATAATTACTTTTAGCTTCACTAACTTCACAGAATAAGAATACATCTCTTAAGTCTTCTAAGAATCTAACCGCTTCTTCTGCACTTTCTATACATGGTTCAGTTACTATTTCTATTAAAGGTATTCCACTTCTGTTGTAGTCAATAAGTGAAAATGTTGAGTTATGTTCTAGAGATGCGGTATCTTCTTCTAGGTGTAGTTGATGAATTAAAACACGTTTTTTCTTATCTCCCACTAAAACGTCTAAATATCCGTTTCTTCCAAATGGTTTTGTAACTTGAGTTATTTGATATCCTTTTGGTAAGTCTGGGTAAAAATAGTTTTTACGGTCAAATACTACTTCATCTGGATTTTCACAGTTTAGCGCCATTGCAGTTTTTAAAGCTTTTCTTATAGCTTCTTTATTTACAACAGGCAAGATTCCTGGAAGTCCTAAGTCGACTGTTGCGACATGGTTGTTGACATCTGTTGTAAAAGTATTTGGTGCAGATGAAAAGTTTTTAGATTTTGTTTCTAATTCACAATGAACTTCTAGCCCTATTACTGGTTTATACATCTTCATCACCTGCCACTTTATTTTTTATTCCAATTACATCTTCTATCTTTTGTGCCATATTTAAAACTAAAGAGTCTTCTCTTGCTCTTCCTGTTAAGTTTATACCAACAGGTAATTTTTCATTAAAATACATTGGAAGAGTAATACTTGGAAAACCTCCGAAGTTTGCGATTGCCATATGATTTTCTAAAACTTTAGACTCTGGATTTAATTTTTCACTACTTCCTTCAAATGTTGGTGCGAAAGAACCACTTGCAGGAAGAATTAGTCCGTCGTACTCTTTAAATAACTCATTCATTCTATCAACTATTAATCTTCTAATACGACAAGCATTTAGGAATAGCTTTTCTTGATTTTCTTTTTGTAGAATATAGCTTCCTAAGATAAATCTTCTTTTAATAAGTTCTGAGAAACCTTCAGTTCTCGCATTAAACATAATATCATCAATCGAATCTCCTTTAGGACGAGGTCCAAACTGAATTCCTGTAAGATTTGCATTGTTACTAGTTGCCTCAGCACAACTAATAGTCATATATGTTGGGTAGATTGCTTTTAATAGATTTTCATCAAAAGACACTTCTTCTACTATGAATCCAGCTTCACGCAATTTTTCTACTGTTTCGTTAAACACCTCAAAAGTTTTCTTTACCTCTTCACATGCATCAACTAAAGCATTATTACCATATATTTCTTTTATATAGAAAAGTTTTTTGCCATGGATGTCATCTTCTAGATGGTCAGTATATTTTATATCTTCATCCTTTAGAGTAGTCATATCTAGAGGATCACTACCTTTTAGTAAGTCTGTTATGATTGCAGCGTCTCTTACATTTCTTGTGAATGTTCCTACATGGTCCATACTTGATGCAAATGCAAAAAGTCCATAACGTGATATTCTACCATATGTTGGTTTAAATCCTACTACTCCACCAAAGGAAGCTGGTTTTCTTATTGAGTCTCCTGTATCACTTCCAAGTGCAAAAGGTACAATACCTAGGGCAACTGCTGATGCACTTCCAGCACTACTTCCACCTATTAATCTATTTTTATCCCATGGGTTTTTTACGAGTCCAGTATGAGCAGTTGTTCCAGTTCCTCCCATCGCAAGTTCATCTAAAGTAGTTTTTCCAACTAATACTCCTCCAAGTCTTTTTAATTTTTTATATACAGTAGCATCATATACTGGAATATAGTCTTTTAATATGTTTGAAGATGCTGTTGTTAAGATATTACTTGTTGAGAAGTTATCTTTTAAAGCATAAGGTATTCCATTTATAATAGAATCTTCTTTTGCTTTTTTCTTATATTTATCTATGATAGTTACAAATGAATTATAATCATCCTGGTAAGTATGTGCAAGAGTATTTGCTTCTTTAAATAACTCTTCACTTGTAATTTTTCCATTATCTAAGTCTTCTCTTAGTTCGGTTATTGTTTTATGTCTATAATCCATTTATTCCACCACCTTTGGTACTTTTACTTGATCTCTTACTTGATGTTTTACATTACTTAGTACTTCATCAACTGTTAAGTAATCTCCTATTTCATCTTCTCTTAGGTGAGCTTCTTCTAGAGGAAAAGGATGAGTCATAGGCTCTACATCTTTTATATTAGGGATGTTTCCTATAAATTCCATTTGTTCAAGGATTACTTCAAATTCATTTTGTAATGTTTCATATTCACTATCATCCATATCAAACATTAATTTGTGAGCATATTCTTTTAACTTTTCTTTTTCTATCATTTTTATTTCTCCTTTAAAAATAAAAACAGCCATTTATCCCTAAAGGGACGAATGACTGTTGAATCCGCGGTACCACCCAAATTATCAATTTCTTGATCACTTTATAGATAACGGTCTATAGCCGGCTTAGTCTACTTAATTTCTTTAAGCACTCTGAAGTGTTTTTCAATATAGAAATGTTTATTATCTTACACCAC
>CANQUW010000032.1 GCA_947627145.1 uncultured Bacilli bacterium | reverse complement strand
AATGTAAAATAAAATAAAAAACATAAAATTAAGTCAAATTTTGTAAGAAATACTTGACTTTATTATGGGAGGAGGAATATTATGGAGAACATTAAAACCCCACATATGAATAATAAAAAAGGAGATATTGCTAAAACTGTAATAATGCCCGGAGATCCCTTGCGTGCTAAATATATTGCAGAAAACTTCTTAGAAAATGCTCGTCTTGTAAATGAAGTAAGAGGTATGCTTGCTTATACCGGAACATATAAAGGAAAAGAAGTAACAGTATTTGCAAGTGGTATGGGAATACCGAGTATGTGTATTTATGCCTATGAACTTTATAAATTTCATGATGTATCAACAATTATAAGAATAGGAACATCAGGTTCAGTTAATCCTAATATTAGTGTTAAAGATATTGTTATCGCAGACAAATCCTACAGCGCAACCACTTTTCCAAAAGTATATGCAGATGATGATATAAACTTAATAGAGTCCACTAAAGAAGTAAGTGATCACATAGAAAGTGTAGCGAAAACTTTAAATATAAAAACAAATAGAGGAAATATCGAAACAACAGATGTTTTTGGACCTTATGCATTAGTAGATACTTCAAATGAAATTTATCCAAGTGACTTAAATCCACTCGCTGTTGAAATGGAGTCGTTTGGACTATTCTATCTTGCTTACAAATTAAATAAAAAAGCAGCATGTATTTTAACAATTTCAGATTCAATATATGAAAAAACTGAATTAAGTAGTGAGGAAAGAGAAAAATCATTAAATAATATGATAACGCTTGCTTTAGAATCAGTAGAGTAAAATAGATTAATTTCTAATTTCTAGTATATACTAAAAACGAGGTGAAAGATTATGAAATATAAAAAAATAGATATGGGTTCGTATAATTTGCATTTACTTAAAACAAATAAGTTTAAAACAATAAGTGTTAGAGTTAACTTTAGAAGAAAGATAGCAAAAGAAGAAGTAACTATTCGCAATATTTTAACAGACCTACTTACACATTCCTCAAAAAAATATAAAACCAAAAAAGATCTTGTTATAAAAACACAAGACCTATATGCAGTAAATTTAACTGCTGGTACTAATAGAATAGGAAACTTTATAAATACCTCATTTACATTATCTTGTTTAAATGATAAATATACTGAAGAAGATAACTTTAACAAAAGTTTAGAATTTTTTCATGAAGTTTTATTTGAACCGAACGTTATAGATGGAAAGTTTAATGATGAAGCCTTTGATATTATATATGAAAATGCTAAAACATCTCTAGTTAGTATGAAAGAGAACTCATCTTATTACAGTTTAATAAGGTGTCTTGAAAATATGAATGATAAAGCGCCATTTTCCATTCGTATGGTAGGATACTTAGAAGATTTAGAAAATATAAATGTCAAAAATATTTATGAGTATTATAAAGATATGCTAAAAAAAGACCTTATAGATATCTTTGTAATAGGAGATTTTAAAATAAAAGAAATGGAAGAATTAATAAAGAAGAATTTTACTTTTAATACTTATAAGAAAAAAGAAGATATAACTATATTTTCTCATACTAAAAATTTAATTAGAAAAAAAACTATAAAAGAAGAAGATGATATAAAACAATCTAAATTAGTAATTGCATCTCGTATAGGAAAATTAACAACATTTGAAAGAAATTATGCCTTAACACTCTATAGTCTAATATTAGGTGGAGGAGCTGATTCTAAATTATTTACTGAAGTTCGTGAAAAATCTTCCCTTGCATATTATATAAATGCTATACCAAATAAACTTGATAGTACTCTAATCATACGAGCAGGTATTTCTAAAGATAATTTTTCAAAGACTATAAAACTAATAGAAAAAGAAATTAATAATATGAAAAAAGGTAACTTCTTAGAAAGTGATATCGAAAAAGCAAAAGAAATGTATAATAATTCTTTAGAGGAATTAGAAGAAAGTCCTAGTTATTTAATAGAGGCATATTACTTAATGAATTTAGTGGATGTAGATGAAATTGAAAAGAGACGTGAAAAAATTAAAGAAGTTACAAAAGAAGATATAGTTCGTGTTGCTAAAAAAATTAAAGTAGATACTGTTTATTTACTAGAGGGAGGAGAGTCATGAAAGAAATAGAATTAATCGGACTTGAAAAGAAAGTATATCATGAAGTATTAGAAAATGGATTATCTGTTTATATGATCCCTTATAGTGACAAAAAGAATTTTTATATAAGTTATGCTACTAGATTTGGTTCAACTACAACAGAATTTGTACCAGTAGGTAAGAAAAGACAAATAAAGGTACCAAATGGTATCGCTCATTTTCTTGAACACAAAATGTTTGAAAGTGAAAGCGGAGAAAATCCTTTTACTTTTGGTTCAAAACATGGAACCGGATATAATGCAATGACTTCGTTTGATTCAACACAATATGTCTGTTTTGGTACTAAAGACTTTAATGAAAACCTAGAATTTTTATTAAACTTTGTAAATGAACCATATTTTACAGATGAAAATGTAGAAAAAGAAAAAGGTATAATCGCAGAAGAAATTAAAATGTATGAAGATATGCCAGAATCAGTTCTTGAAAATAAATTGCGTGAAAATACATATAAAAAGCATCCTAAAAGAATAGATATCGCAGGAACTGTAGATGATATTAGTAAAATAACTAAAGAAGATTTATATAATTGTTATAATACATTTTATAAACCAAATAACATGTTCTTACTTATAGTAGGTTCTTTTGATAAAGATAAAGCTCTAAAAATAATAAAAGACACTATAAATAAACCTAATTGTAATAAGAGTGGTGTAATAGTTTTAAAAAAATACAAAGAACCAGATGCAGTATCTAAAAAATATGAAGAAATAAAAGCTAATGTTCAAGTTCCTAAAGTAGCTGTATCTTTAAAAATAAATAAAGATAAATTAAAATATAAAGATGATTTTAAATTAGATTTATATTTACAAATGATACTAAATATAATGTTTGGAATGTCTTCTGACTTTAGAGAAATATTAAGAGAAGAAATGCTCGCAACTTCTTTCTATACTGGAATAGAAAGAGCTGATAATTTTAGAGTATTAGAATTTATGGCTGAATCTAATGAACCAAAAAAATTTATAGATGTTCTAAATAACTATCTTAATAACATAGAAATAAAAGAAGAAGACTTACAAAGACTTAAAAAAGTTTGGATTGCAAACGAAGTAAAAATGATAGATGTTGTAGATAATACAGTATATAATCAATACGATGATATAATTAAATATCAAGATATAATACCAAATAAAGTAGATATAATTCGCAGTTTAAATAAAAAAGAAATAGATAAAATTATTTCTAATATAAAAGTAAATAACACAGCAACAGTAGTTATGCTCCCAAATAAATAATATTTTTCTTGCATAAAATTAAAAAAATGTGCTATTATGAATTTAGAGGAAGTGACGAGTTATGAGTGAAGAACAAAAAATAGAATTATTGAGAGGAAAAGTTAAACATCACAAGAAATTAGCTTATGACTCAAATAAAGAGGATATGCTTCAAAATTTTTATATTGCGATGGGATTAAATACTGCTTATGAAGCAGTAACAGGTAAAGATATCTTTACAATAAAAGGTTTTGCAAGTTGTCAACCAGACGAAATGGTTTGGCATTTAATAAATCAAATAGATGAATGTAAAAATAATAAAATAAAAAAAGAAAAACTAGATGTAAAAAAAGAATTATTCCTTAAAAATTCTATTTTAACTGATACATCTGCTAGATTAAATGAATATTATAAAGAATTAAAAGATAAGAATAATATAAATAATAATTATAAAGAATATTATTTACCTAGACTATTAACACCATTACCTGATAGATTTATACATGATGAAGAGATTAAAGAAATAATTACTGAATTTTTAAAACAAGAAGAACCAGAATATAAAGATATTTATGAAGAAATGGAACGTGATGGAAGAGTCTTCTTATTGAATGGTCCATTAAAATCAATAGTTGATTATGGTGGAGGATGCAATGGAGCAAATTATGATTATAATTCTATAGATGATACTATAGTTATAAAGAAACATAAAAATGATTTAGCTAAAATCTGTTCTATAGCACATGAACTTGCTCATTCGATAGAATTATTAAAATTAAGAAAAGTTTTAAGCGAAGAAGATTATTTAAAATATAGATTAACAACTCAGTATGGAGAAATATATCCAATTGCTATGGAATTAAAATGCCAAGATTTCTTAGAAAAAAATAATCTATATAAAGATGAAGTAAAAAATATTAGAACACGAGCGCTAATAAGACATAAAATGTTTATCGATAGAATGATTAGAAACATATATGGAGAAGAAACATCTTATTTAGAAAACTTTAATCATGATTTAGAATATACTAATGCTACTATAGGTGGAATATATCTTTCAAATAATAGTAAAGAACTAATAGAAAAATTTAACAAAGAAAAAATAAACAGTACAGGTTTGGAAATATTCGAAAAAATAGGTTGCACTCCAAATGAATTTGACAAAGCATTAACCAAACAATTGAAAAAATGTATATAAGGAAATAGGTAACTATTTCTTTTTTTTATGAAAAATGTTATAATATAATAGATTTTTTAGGAGACATGCTATATGACAGAAAAAGAAAAAACACTATTATTAGAAAAGAAAATATTAGAAAAAAAAGAGATATTTAAAAACTCAAATGCAGAAAATATTTATTGTAATTATTCTGATTTAATGACTTTAGAGTTTGATTATAGAAAAATAACAGGTAATAAAACAATTATTGATAATAATTTTCTAAATGAGTTTTATAAAAACAATAAATCGTTAGTAGATGGTCCTATGAATGATACATATTTTAAAATACAAGAAATAAAAAATAATGTAATTGATAAAAATTTAAAAGAACTAAATAATATTGTTCTATTTGATATTTTAGATATAGTAAATAAAAAAATAAATAATAAGAAAATAATAAATATTACAAATATCGAAAAAAGTATAGATAATACTATCTTAACTTATAATGATATTGATAATATAATAAATGATTTTTTAAAAACAACTAATTATAAATATAAGGATTTATATAAAAACTTAAAAGAACAAGGTTTAGTATTTTTTACTGACAAATTAAAATCCTTTGGTAATTGTTATAATGATATTGATATTAATAGTGATTATAGTTATATTATGATAAATAAAAATCTATCTGTTATAAATACATGTCTTGTCATTGCGCATGAACTAGGACACATAATCGAAGTATTAGAATTAAAAAATAATAATATTAATAAAAAAGATTTATATAATTTTCTTTCTAATAGTGTATTTAATGAAGTTATCTCAACATCTTACGGTAAAAAATGTATAGATTATTTAGATAATATTGGTATAGATAATCAAACTATAAAAAAATATAGAATACAATATTTTTTCAATGAAGGACTTGGATATGCTAATGATATTGTGGCAAAGAAAAGAAATATGTATAGTATTAAAAGAACTTATGCTATGATTATAAATAATTATATTGATTCTATTATTTTACCTAATAAAAGAAAAGAACTAGAAAGACTATTTAATGAAGAAAAATTATTGAATAATGATATAAATATTTTAAATAAATTAAATTGTAATGATAAAAGAATCAAAAAGTCAACTATTAAAAGTCTAAAAAAAGTATTATAAGGAGGTGTATATTATGAAAGATTATAGAATAGACATATTAGATATTCATAAAAAAATAGAAGAAGATTTAGATTTTATTTTAGATGTAGATAATTTATCTGTAAAAAAATATTATGATATGTTAGATGAACTTGATAGTAATTATATTAATATAGAAGAACAAGATGAAGAAAGATTAATTACTCTTTATAATACAGAAAAAGAAGGATTAGAATATTTAAATAAGTTAAATAAATTATTACTTTTTATTAAGAAAAATACAATAGAATTACATTTAAAGAAAATAAAAATACTCCTTAGAAGAAAAAAGAAAAAAGAAGAATTACTTATAATTTTAAGATTATTAAAAAAATGGGAAGAATTTTATAATGAACATAAAAAAGAATATTCAAAACAAGAACAAGAAAAAATAGAAAACTATTTTGAAAATATAAAAAATATACAAGATGAAAAAGTAGTTATAAAAAAAGGAAGTATAAAGGATAAAATTAAATTAACTACAATGATAGGGATAACTGAAGCAGTAGGTGCATGTAAAATAATAATACCAAAAAAAGATAAGAAAAAAATAGTACAAGAAGTAAAAATTATAGAAACTGAAGAAAAAATTACTAAAGATATAAAAATTACTAAAATACCAGAATTTGTTCATGTAGTTCACTATAAAAAAGCAGGTATTCCAAAAGAAATAAAAGATAATATAGAAAAAAATAAGGATAAAGTAACAGAAAATAAAAAAGAAATAGATATATCTGATATAGAAATCAAAGAAACTGAAGAAATAGAATATCCAGAAAAAGAAAAAAACAATATTAAAGAAGTAACTAAAATAGCTGGTGCGATAAGTTTAGGAGCAGCAAGTTTAGTGGTACTTCCAACAGTAGTAAAGACAGTTGCGGCAGTAGAAGCATTGAAGGTTTTAACAGAAAATGATAAAGAGTATAACGAAAAGCCAGAAGAAAGTAAAGTTGTCCCACCAATAGAAGATGAAGAAATAGTAGAGTTAATAGAAAAATTAGAAGAAGAAAATATAGAATCAAAAGAAGAAGAGATACTAAAAGAAAACGGATTAGAAGAGGAAATAAAAAAGGAACAAAATGATTCCATAATAGAAAATGAAGAAATATCTCCTATAACAAAAGAAGAAAGATTTAAAATATTAAAAATGAATTTTGAAAATAATGAAGAAAATAAAAAAGAGACAAAAGTATTGAGAGTAAAAGAAGAGTTAAAAACAAAAAAAGAAGTAAAGAAAAAGAAACAAGAGCTCAAAAAGAAACAAGAAAAACAAAAAACAAAAAAGCCTAGTGCATTAAAAAGATTTGTCTCTAAAATAGGTCGAGTTGCTTTTCTATTATCTATGAATATAACACTTGCAAGTATCCTAGAAAAACAAGCTACTAAAACTTTAGTTGCAGGAAAACCAAAAGTACTAAAATAAAAAGGAGAAAAAGTATGATTTACTTATTACGACATGGATTAGATGATGAAAGATATGTTGGTGGTCATAGCGATGTAGCATTAACTAGTGAAGGAATTAAACAAGTCGAAAAATCTGCTTTCTATATTAAAAACAATTTAAATATTAAAAAAATATATACAAGTGATGTACTTCGTGCCAGACAAACAACAAATATTATAAATAAATATTTAAATGTAGATGTTATTATAGATAAAAACTTAAGAGAATTAGACAAAGGACTTTTAACTGGTAAATTAAAAGACAATTTAACAGAAAAAGAAAAGAATAACTTGCATACTAAAGATATTAATGAAAAAATAATTGGTGGAGAGAGCATGCAAGATTTCTATGATAGAATAATTACACTTTTTAAAAATGGTTATTTTTCTGATAAAGATAACTCCTTAATAGTTACTCATAGAGGAGTTATAAATATGTTATATTATTATTTAAATAAAGATCCTCTTACTATGGATAAGAAAAAATATAATGTAATTCACGGAAGTATACACGAATTAGATTTAGAAAGTAGGTTTATAAAAAGAATTTATTAACCAAAAAATAATTGACTTTACAAGAAAAAAACATATAAAAATAACACGAAAGGAAGTATTATATATGAAAACAGAAGATGATTTAAGAAAAGAATTAAAAGAAAATAGGAATATGTTTGATGAAAAAACATTTAATTATTTTTCATCACTTATAAATTTAGAAATTTCTGCTGTTAATCAGAAGTATTTTACAGAGGAAAATTTAAAGTTATATAGAAATTTTGATATTTATAATAAAATAGTTAATTTTAATATTCCAGAGAGAACATTAAAAATTGTTGGTGATGTAGATACAAAATATGATGATTTAAAATTAGAAGTTTCTGAAGATAGAAATGAGTTTAATATTAATTTTGATAGAGGACAAAGATTACCTATTATTGGATATAAATATAATAAAGATAACAATGAAATAATTTTAAAAGATTTCTTTTTTAATCATGAACTCCATAAACAAAAACTTCAAGAGATAGATTATTTTACACGTCGTTTTTCTGATTTTTGGGATTATACATGCCCTTCTGATATTATAGTTACAAGCGGATCTCACTATGCTCCATTTTTTGAAGAAGACGAAAAATATGAAGACAAAGTAATGAAGGCTCGCTATTTTTATAAATTATATGACAAAATAGCTTTTGAGGTTATTGATGAAGATACTATAGACATTGATGAAAAAACAAATGAAGTAATAAAAGATATACGTAGTAAAATTTTAAATGATTATGGTATGGAAGAATTAAATGTTAAGTATTTTACAAATACAGATTTACATGTTCCTATTGATAGAAATGAACTTTTAAGACATCCATCTACTTCATTAGAACCATATGATGAGTTATATGAAAAGAATAATCCAGTAGTAAAAGTAAAACGAATTATTCATATTCCTTGATAAGTTTGAATATTGATAGATTCATTAAAAAGTGTTGACATTTATAATAAATTAGCATATAATATGTACAGGAATTGAAAAGGAAAGTGATTTATATCCACCTGAACGCCTATGGTGTTAGGTAAAAAGCCAAAGAATTTAATATTTATTTTGTGCTTTCAAGTGGATATTTATTATATCCACTTTTCATTTGTTCCAAATAGGAGGTGTTTTAAATAGCAAGTAAAAAAGGTAACATGCTCATAAATGAAGAAATAAGAGCAAAAGAAGTTTTGGTTATTGGACCTAATGGGGAACAAGTAGGAGTTAAAAAAATAGAAGATGCACTTACACTCGCAACATACGCATCTCTAGATTTAGTACTTTTAAATCCTAATGATAACCCACCAGTGTGTAAGATAATGGATTACAATAAGTTCAAATATGAAAAAAAGAAAAAACAAAAAGAGGCTTTAAAAAAACAAAAAGCTGCTAGAAGCGAACTTAAAGAATACCGTTTATCTCCAGTAATTGATGTTGGAGATTTTGAAACAAAACTTAGAAATGTTACAAAATATTTACAAAAAGGTGATCGTATCAAATTAACGATTCGCTTTAAAGGTCGTCAAATGGCTCATACTGAACTAGGTCGTGAAGTTTTGGAAAGATTTTCAGAAAGACTTACAGACCTTGCTGAAGTACAAGAAAAGCCTAAACTTGATGGTCGTGTAATGACTATGTTATTAGTACCTAAAAAAGATAAAAAATAAAAGGAGGAAATTATGCCAAAGATTAAAACTCATAAAGGAGTAGCAAAGGTAGTAAAAAAACGTAAAAACGATTATAAAATTGGTTGTCCTGGTAGTAGACATAATACAGGAAAGAAAACAACTAGTTTTAACAGAAAAAACAGAAAGGGATCTAACCTAAGTAAAGGAGATCAAAGAAGACTAAAAAATTTAGTTTAATAAAATAAGGAGGAGTTAAAATGGCAAGAGTAAAAAATGGTGCTACTACTAAGGCACGTCATAAGAAAGTATTAAAAGAAGCCAAAGGATATTTTGGAAGTAAACATAGATTATATAAATCTGCTAAAGAACAAGTAATGCATTCAAGAAGATATGCATATAACGATCGTAAAAAGAGAAAGAATGATTTTAGAAAATTATGGATTACAAGAATTAATGCAGCATGCCGTATGCATGATATTAGTTATTCTATGTTTATAAATGGACTTAACAAAGCAGGTGTTGAAATTAACCGTAAAATGTTAAGTGAAATAGCTATTAATAATCCAGAACAATTCGCATCAATCGTTGAAGTTGCTAAAAAAGGATTAAATGGAGAAGTTAAGAAAGCTGAAGTTAAAGAGACTAAAAAAGAAATTAAAAAGGAAGAAGTAAAAAAAGAAGAGAAAAAAGAGG
>CANQUW010000031.1 GCA_947627145.1 uncultured Bacilli bacterium | reverse complement strand
ATAGAATCGAGGCTGGTACTTATTTAATTGCAGGTGCTTTATGTGGTCATTATTTAAAAATAGATAATATTATTCCTGAACATTTAGAATCTCTTACTTCTAAGCTTGAAGAAGTAGGATGCGAAATGGAAATTGGTAATGATTATATTATTATAAATAAAAAGAATAATTATAAGGCTGTTAATATAAAGACTATGACTTATCCTGGTTTTCCTACTGATTTACAACAACCTTTTACTACTCTTCTTACACAATGTAAGGGTCAGAGTCGTGTAGTTGAGACTATTTGGGAAAATCGTTTTATGCATGTTCCTTATCTACAAAAGATGGGTGCTGAAATTGAAGTAGTTGATACTACTGCTGTTGTACTTAAGAAAACTAAACTTTCTGGTGCTAGAGTTACAGCAACAGATTTACGAGCAGGAGCAGCTTTAGTTCTTGCAGGACTTGTAGCGGATGGTACAACAATTATAGATAATATCGATCATATTTTAAGAGGTTATGAGCAAATAATAGAGAAACTTTCTTTAGTAGGTGCTAAAATAGAATTAAAAGAAATATAGTATTATATATTCTTTTTTTTGGAGGATTTCATGAAGTGGAGAAAGATATTATTTTTTATAATAGTTGTTGTTCAGATATATTTAATTTATTTTTTGTATCATGGTAAAATGCTTTCTTATGTTGCTTTAGGGGATGGTCTTTCTCTTGGGGTTAATCCTTATGGTGAGATTAGTAGTGGTTATCCTGATTATTTAGTAGAAAGTTTAAAAAGCGATAATAAGAAAATAAAATTATATACTAAAAATTTTTCTAATAGTGGATATTATATTAATGATTTATATGAAGATATTATTTTTAATAAAAAAATATTAATAGATGATAAAACTTTATCTATTAAGAGTGCTATTAGAGATAGTAATTTTATAACACTTTCAATTGGTGCTAATGATATAATGTCTAAAGTTTCTTTTAATGATACTAATTTACTTACTAATGAAGATATTATAAATAGTGTAGTTATTGATATGAGAAAATTATTAAAAGAAATAAAAAAATATAATAACAAAGTTATTCTTGTTGGTTATTATGATTTATATTTGAATAGTAATGAAGATAATATTTTTAAGTTACTTAATTTTCAATATAAAAAACTTGCTAGTGAATATAAAATTAATTATGTTGATACTTATGATATTATAAATGAAAGATATTTAGAAAATCCTAAAAGTTTTTATCCTAATGGAAATGGTTATAGAGAAATAGCTAAAAAGATAAAAAGTATTTTAAAAAAAGAAGATTTAATCTCCTAAATATTCTAAGTTTATATTCCATACTTCATTTAAATATTTATATATTTTTTCAACAGGTGCACCTAATATATTATAAAAACTTCCATCTATCTTTTCTATAAAGTTTGATATAGATGTTTCTATTATAAATCCTGATACATATAAGGCATCTGGTTCTGTATTTATATAGAAATCTATATCTTTATCTGATATATTTCTTAAAGTTACGTAAGTTATTTGATAGTCAGTTATAGTTTCATTGGTGTTTTTGTTTATTAAAGTAAAACCTGTTATTACTTCTGTAGTATTATTTGAACACATTTTTATAAATTTTTTTACTTCATCTAAATTTTTAGGTTTTTCTAACGTTTGATTATTTACATAAACAACTGTATCCATACCTAGAATTATACCGTCTTTTATTTTTTCTTTAATACTATTTGCTTTACCTAAAGATAGTTTTTTTACATATTCATAGACGTTATTATTTTCTATGGATTTTTCATCAAAATTACTTTCCATACATTGGTGTTTTAATTTAGTTTGATTTAATAAATTACTTTTATAACTTGATGTACTTGCAAGTATAAGTTTCATATTCATCACCAACTATATTCTAGCATATATTGATATTTTTTACAAAAGTAGTATAATATAGGAAGGTTTTTAAGAAAAGAGATGATTGTTGTGGATAAACATTTATATGCTAAAAACAAAGAAATGCTAAAAATGTTTAGAAATATTAACGTAGAGAAAAGAACAGAAAGTAATTTTAGTAAACTTTCTAAATCTAATCATACTGCTGTTAAAAAAGCTCTTGTTAAAAGTAAATATAAGAATATTTCAAATAAAAGAAAATAATGAATTAAAGACAAGTGCTTGCAAAAGCTAGGAAAGTCTGTTATAATATCTATGCTTATTTATTTTCTATGGCAAAAAAATTGTCATGGCGGAAGGAGTGAAATTTATGAAAAAAGGAATACATCCAGAAGTTAAAGATTGCAAAGTTACTTGTGTATGTGGAGAAAGTTTCACTACAAAGTCAATTAAGGATGAAATTCATGTTGAGGTTTGTTCTAAGTGTCATCCATTTTATACAGGTGAACAAAATAGAACATCACGTGCTGGTCGCGTTGATAAATTCAACAAGAAATATGGTTTTGATAAAAAGACTGAAGCTTAATTTTAGTCTTTTTTCATTTGATGTTTTACATGAGGTGATAGTATGAATGATGATATAAATTTAAAAACTAAAAGTTGGGATAGTTATTATGTATTAATTGATTTTGATAGAACTTTAACTGATGGAGATAGTACTTCATCTTGGGAAATTTTATCTAAAGGTGGTTTTATGCCAGATGAATATGTTAATGAAGTAAATAAATTATATGAATATTATAGACCTTTTGAAGTTGATTTAGATATTAGTTTTGATGTAAAAAATAAATTGATGGAAGAGTGGTGGAGTAAGAATATAAATTTATTTAGTTTATATGGACTTAGAGAAGATGTTATAAAGAAAGTTGTAAAGTGTAAGGAGTTTTTATATTTTAGAAATGGTGCAGAAAAGTTTTTAGAGATTATGCATAAAAAAAATATTCCTGTTGTTATAATGTCTGCAGGAATTGGGAATGTTATAATAGAGTTTTTAAAACAAGAAAATTGTTTATATGATAATATTTATGTTGTTTCTAATTTTATTAAATTTAGAGATGGTAAAGCTATTGGTATAGAGAATAATATAATTCATTCATTAAATAAGAATGAAAGTTTTATACCTGTTGAACTTCAAAGTAGTAATGTTGTTTTAATGGGAGATGTTTTAGATGATGTTTTTATGGTTAATGATAATAAACGATTTGATGCTTTAAAAATTGGATTTTTAAATAAAGATACTGAAAAATATAAGGATAAATTTTTAAAAGTGTTTGATGTTGTGATGGATACTAATGAAGATTTTTATGATGTAATGAAATTAAATGTTTTTAAAGATAATAAATATTTAAAGAAGAAAAGTTTGGTTTTAAATAGATAAAAATTTTTGGTATAATAAAATATAGAGGTGAGTTTAATGAAAATAGGTATAGCAAGTGACCATAGAGGATATGAATTAAAAGAGTTTTTGAAAAATAATTTGGATGGATATGAAGTAATAGATTATGGTACTAACAGTACAGATTCTGTTGATTATCCTGATTATGGATTTTTACTTGGAGAAAAAGTTTCAAGTGGAGAGGTTTCATTTGGTATTGCAATATGTGGTTCTGGTATTGGTATTTCTATTGCGTGCAATAAGGTTAAAGGTATTCGTTGTGCAAAAGTTACTAGTAAAAATGATGCATATATTACTCGTGTTGATAATAATGCTAATATAATTGCGATGTCTGCAGACACTAGTAGAGAGGATGCTCTTTTGTGGGTTAAGACTTTTTTAGAGACAGATGCATCAAAAGAAGAAAGGCATATAAATAGAATTAAAAAAATAAAAGAATATGAGGATAAGCATTATGAGTGTTAAATTTTTAATATATTTTTTTGTAAGTATTTTAGTTATTTGGGCAATTGAGTCTATTAATATAAATGGAATTTTTAAAAAGAATAGAGTTTTTAAAGCACAGGTATTTTATTTTTTAGTAGTACTTTGTATGACTTATTTACTTACAAATTTTATAATGGATTTATTTACTTCATATAATTTTTTTTAAAATTAGTATAAAATGATTAATTTGAGCCAAACTCTTAATGAGGTGAAAAAATGAAAAGAAGAAAATTAAAACAAGGAGTTTGGATTAGTCTTTATCTAGTTTTGATTGTTGGGATTACTGTTAGTGCTTTTGTTTTAAGAAATGCACTTGATAGTGCAGAGCCAGATAGTAATGATGACCTTGATTATGTATCTAGTTCTATTTTAGAAGAAGATGTTCCAGTTATTAGTGAAGTAGAAAAAATGTTAAAACCATTTAATGCTGAAGGTGTAAGTGTAGCTAAAACTTATTACGATTATCAGGCAGATGCTGCAAGTCAAGAAAAATCTATTGTATATCATGATAATACTTACATGCAAAACTCTGGAGTTGATTATGTTTTAGATAATGGTTTTGATGTTGTAAGTGTGTTAGATGGAACAGTTACTAAAGTAAATGAAGATGAACTTGTTGGTAAGACAATTGAGATTAAACATGATAATGATTATGTTACTGTATATCAAAGTTTATCTGAGGTATCTGTTAAAAAAGGTGACTCTGTTAAACAAGGACAAGTAATTGGTAAGAGTGGTTCTAATAAATTAGATAGTGATTTAGGAAATCATTTACATTTTGAACTTTATGTTAATGGTCAAGTTGTTAATCCTGAAAGTTATGTTGATAAAGAACTTAAAAATGAAAAGAATGATAAAGAAACTGCTAATACAGAAAATAAGACAGAAGAAAAAAATACAGATGAATAATAGAAGCATTAAGCTTCTTTTTTCATAAAATTATTTCTTATTTATATAATTAAATAGGATGTGGTTTTTTGAAAAAAGATTTGAGATTAAGAATTTTAAAAGAAGCTAATAGGATTGTTGAAAGTCATAAAACTTTAAGAGAACTTGCAGGTGAATTTGGTATTTCTAAAAGTACTCTACATAAAGATATGCAACAAAAATTACCTTTAATTGATGCTCATTTATATAGAGAAGTACAGAAGGTTTTTTGTGAACATTTAGAGTCTAGATATAATTTTTTAAAAAAAGTATAAAAAAGTAATATAAATTTTAGAATTTATGGTACAATAATAAATGAAAAGGAGAAAGAAGATGTTAGCAAAGAATATAGGAATTGATTTAGGAACTGCAAATGTATTAATTTATATTAAAGATCAAGGGATTGTGCTAAATGAGCCTAGCATTGTAGCAATAGATACTGAAACTAAGAGAGTTATTGCTGTTGGACGTGAAGCAAATGATATGTTAGGAAGAACTCCAGGTAAAGTAAAAGCTATTAAACCTATGAAAGATGGGGTTATTGCGGATTTTGAAATAACTGAGATTATGTTAAATACTTTTATTAAGAAAATAAAAGCTAAATCTATTTTTACTAGACCTAAAATACTTATTTGCTGTCCATCTAATATTACTCCTGTTGAAAAGAATGCTATAAGAGAGGCAGCTGAGAGAACTGGTGCTAAAAAAGTTTATATAGAAGAAGAACCTAAGGTTGCTGCTATTGGTGCTGGTATGGATATTTCTAAACCTAGTGCTAATATGGTTATTGATATTGGTGGAGGAACTACTGATATTGCAATTTTATCACTTGATGATATCGTTAATTCTACATCTTTAAGATGTGCTGGTAATGTATTTGATCAAGATATTATTAAGTATATAAAAGAGAAATATAAATTACTTATTGGAGATCCTACTGCTGAGGATATTAAGATTAATTTTAGTAATGTATTTAATCCTAGTAAGAAGGAAACTCGTGAGATAAAGGGTCGTAATTTAGTTACTGGGCTTCCTCATACTATTACAATTACACAAGATGAAATTAGAGACGCATTACAAGAAAGTATTTATAAAATTATTAAGGCAACTACTAATGTGCTTGAACAAACACCACCAGAGCTATCAGCAGATATTGTTGATAAAGGTATTGTTTTAACTGGTGGAGGTGCAATGATTGAAGGACTTCCTGAACTGTTATCTAAAGAGTTAGAGGTTCCAGTTTTTATTGCAGATGATCCACTTACTTGTGTTGCAAATGGAACAGGAGTATTACTTGAAAATCCAGAAAAATTAGAACAATCTGAATAAAAAATACTATTGAAGTTGTATTCAATAGTGTTTTTTGTCGAAAAAACTTTTATTATATACCTTTTTTTGGTATAATTTAGTTAAGTATTTTGTACTTAGAAACGAGGGAATCTCATGCGTTATGAAATATTAAATGCCTTAAAAATTATTGGAGTTACATTTTTAGTATCTGCTATGCTTATGCCTGTTATGAAGAGGATTGCTTTTCATGTTGGAGCAATCGATGAACCTAGAAGTAGTGAAGGTAACAGACATATTCATAAAAGACGTATACCTAAACTTGGTGGTGTTGGAATATTTTTAGCATTTTTAGTTGGATATATGTTATTTGGAGAACAGAGCCTTAGAATGAACTCTATTTTGATTGGTAGTTTTATTATCATATTAACTAGTATTGTTGATGATATTAAACCTATTAGAGCATATCAAAAATTACTTGGTCATTTAATTGCGGCATGTGTTATAGTTTTTTATGGAGGAATACTTTTAAGTGATATTACAGCTTTTGGTTTCTATATTAACTTTGGTAATTTCTCTTATCCTATAACAATATTCTTTATCGTTGCTTGTACAAATATAATTAATTTGATTGATGGACTTGATGGTCTTAGTGGTGGTATATGTTCTATATTTTATATAACTATCGCTATAATAGGTTTCTATCAAGCAAGATATGGTAGTTTAGTTATGTTACTTACGTTTATAATGTTAGGTTCAACTTTAGGATTTTTGGTACATAATTTTTATCCTGCTAAAATATTTGCAGGGGATTCTGCTACTTTTATGGGGTTTATTATTTCTATAATTACTTTACTTGAATTTAAAGGAGCAGCATTAACATCATTGTTTGTACCTTTAATGATTTTAGGAATACCTATTTTAGATACATCTTTTGCGATAATAAGACGACTTTTAAAGAGACAGCCTATTTTTGCACCGGATAAGGAGCATATACATCATCAGCTTTTAGGTATGAATTTTTCTCAGAGAACAACAGTACTTATAATTTATGGTATTAATATATTGTTTGCTTTAGCATCTATTTTATATATATTAAAAGATCCAGTTTTAGGTAGAGTTATTTATATAATTTTATTTGTAATAGTTTCTTGGTTTGTTTTTAGGACTACTATAATTTCTGAGAAAAACAAAAAAATAACTGATAAAATAAAATCTAAATTTAGAAGAAGTAAAAAATAAATTATGCAGTAACTACAAAAAACCAGGGGGTAGTTGCTTTTTTAGGTATAATCTACTAGAAAGGAAGAGGTAATATGATAAATTTTATCATATGTAACACCGAAAAAGCGTTTTCGGATTTATGTAGTAATGTAGTAGAAAATTTCTTTATGAATTATGATGTTTCATATAAGTGTCATAATTGTTCTAATTATGAAAGAGATTTAGATAATTATATAAATGAAGATTTAGAATTTAAAGTCTATCTTTTGTGTGGAACAATAGATGGAATTACATTTTTAGATGCTGCTAGAAAAATTAGAGAAGAAAATGATGATTGGACTTCTATTATATTAGTAATTGATTCTACTAATACTTATAAATATAGTGTTTTTAGTGCTAGATTACAAGTATTGGATTATATTAATAGATTAGATAATTTTAAAGATGATATGATTTATAATTTAGAAAAGTGTATAAAGATTTATGATAATAGACCTAGAAGTTTAAAGATTAAACATTATAATTATAATGAAGTTGTTTTATATAAAGATATAATTTATATTGAAAAAGTTAAAGATAGTAAATGTTGTAATATCAAGACTATTTATGGTGATAAGATTTATACTGGGACTTTGAAAAGTTTATATGAAAAACTTAATGATAAGAGATTTATGAGAACTCATCAAAGTTTTGTGGTTAATAAGGATTATATAGATAATTATTATAATAGTGAAGGTATAATTACATTAAAAAATAGTAGAGATGTTGTGGAGGTATCTAAGAGTTATAAAAAGGATGTAAAGAATTATTTTGAAGAGAAGTAAGTTTACTTAAATTTTAAGAAAAGTTCTAAATAAGGTATTCAAATATATATTTTAAGGAAAATTTTTAAAGGACAGCTTTTCTTGTGCTAAAGTGTTATTAACATCTATGTGGTACTTGATGAAAAAAATTATAGAAGGAGAGGTGTCGTAGTGATAAGTCGTGTGAAATGGTTTAATAATGAAAAAGGATATGGGTTTATTGAGTATAAAGATAAACAAGATGTCTTTGTTCATTATTCAGCAATCCAGACTGATGGATACAAGACATTATCCGAGGGTCAATTAGTTAGTTTTAAATTAATTGAGACAGTTAAAGGATTGCAAGCTTTAAATGTAACTCTTGTTGAAGATACAGCCACAAATTAATGTGGTTTTTTCTTTCTTTTTGTGTTATACTTTAGTATATAAACACAAGGAGGAATGATTTATGGAAATAATTATTAGAGGAGACAAATTAAAAGTCACAGATTCAATGAAAGAGTATATTGAGGAAAAGATTTTGAAACTTTCAAAATATTTACAAAATAGTGATGATGTACGTGCTACTGTTGTTGTAAAACTTAGAGGACATAATCAAGTTGTTGAAGTTACAATTCCTTTGAAATCTTTAATACTTAGAGCAGAGGAAGAACAAGAAGATATTTATGCTGCAGTAGATGTTTGCTTAGATAAATTAGAAAGACAAATTAGGAAGAATAAAACAAAATTACTTTCTCGTCAAAATAAAAATACAGAACTTGTAGGATTTTTATTTGATGATGTAGAAGAAGATGAGAATACTTCAAAAGTTGTTAAAAGAAAAACAATCGAAGTTAAACCTATGGATGAAGAAGAAGCTATATTACAACTTGAACTTTTAGGTCATCAATTTTATATGTATAAAGATAGTGAGACTATGAAACCTACTGTTATTTATAAAAGACATGATGGTGGATATGGAATAATTGAATCAGAATAAGAGAAATATCTTTTATTCTTTTTTCTTTTTTGATATAATATCTTAATGAGGAGTTGATCTTTATGAATATATTAAAAAAATTATTTGATCATGAATATAAAGAATTAAAAAGATTTACAGCACTTGCAGATGAAATAGATGCTTTAAATGATGATATGCAAAAACTTACTGATACTGAGTTGGTTTCTAAAACTGAAGAGTTTAAAAATAGACTTAAGAATGGAGAAACTTTAGATGATATATTAGTTGAAGCTTTTGCGGTTGCAAGAGAAGCTGCTTTCCGTGTAATTGGAGAAAGACCTTTCTATGTTCAATTACTTGGAGCACTTGCAATTCATTATGGTAATATAGCAGAGATGAAAACTGGTGAAGGTAAAACTTTAACTAGTGTACTTCCAGCATATTTAAATGCTTTAACTGGTAAAGGTGTTCATATTGTTACAGTAAATGAGTACTTGGCTTCCCGTGACGCTTCTTGGATGGGTGGAATACATCGTTTTTTAGGACTTACTGTTGGTGTTAATACAAGAGACTTAAGTCCAAAGGAAAAACAAGAACAATACAACTGTGATATTTTATATTCTACTAATAATGAGATTGGGTTTGACTACTTACGTGATAATATGGTTGTAAGAAAGGAAGACAGAGTACAAAGACCTTTGAACTTTGCAATTATCGATGAGGTTGATTCGGTTTTAATTGATGAAGCTCGTACTCCACTTATTATTTCAGGTGGACAAATGTCTAGTGCTAATCTTTATATAGAAGCTGATAGATTTGCTAAAAGTTTGAAAAATGAAGATGATTATATATATGATGAAAAAACTAAAAGTGTAAGTCTTACAGAAAGTGGAAGCGATAAAGCTGAAAAAATGTTTTCTGTAGACAATTTATATGATCTTAATAATGCAACTTTAGTACATTATATTAATCAAGCACTACGTGCTAACTATTCTATGAAGAAGGATTTTGATTATGTAGTACAAGATGGAGAAGTAGTAATTGTCGATCAGTTTACTGGACGTCTTATGAAAGGTCGTGCTTATTCTGATGGACTTCATCAAGCAATAGAAGCAAAAGAGGGAGTTAATATTAATGAAGAGACTAAAACTTTAGCTACTATTACTTTCCAAAACTTATTTAGAATGTATAAAAAGATTTCTGGTATGACTGGTACTGCTAAAACTGAAGAAGAAGAGTTTAGAAATATTT
>CANQUW010000030.1 GCA_947627145.1 uncultured Bacilli bacterium | reverse complement strand
AAATCTAATTGACAAGTTGAAAGTGTAACTTCTGGTCCTACTGCTGGTTTTACTTCAACATCTAATTTTGGTCCATAGAAAGCTGCTTCTCCTACTGCTTCAAAATAATCTACATCCATACTATCAAGTACTTCTCTTAATTTATCTTCTGCTTCATTCCACATTTCATCATCATCAAAATATTTTTCTTTATCTTCTGGATCTCTTAGAGACAATCTAAATTTATAGTCTTTAATACCAAAGTCTTTATAAACATCTAGAATTAAACCAACTACTCTTTTAAATTCCTCTCCTATTTGTTCTGGTGTTACAAAAAGATGGGCATCATTTTGACACATACAACGTACTCTTTCAAGTCCTTTTACTGCGCCACTTGCTTCATATCTAAAGTCAGTTGCGAACTCACCTATACGAACAGGTAAATCTCTATATGAATGAATCTTATTTTTATATACTAACATGTGATGTGGACAGTTCATTGGACGAAGTACAAATTCTTCTTCATCTACTTTCATAGTTGGAAACATGTTTTCTTTATAATGGTCCCAATGTCCTGATGTTTTATATAAATCAGTTGTTCCAACACATGGAGTATATACGTGGTCATATCCTAGTTTTCTTTCTTTTTTATAAATGTAATTTTCTAACTCTTTACGAATTACTGCTCCATTTGGTAACCATAAAGGCATACCAGAACCTACTAATCTATGACTCATAAATAGTTCTTGTTCACGTCCTATTTTTCTGTGATCTCTTTCTTTACATTCTTCTAGGTATTCTAGATATTTATTTAAGTCTTCTTCTGTTTCAAAACAGATTCCATAAATTCTTTGAAGAACTTTATTTTTTGAGTCACCTTTCCAGTAAGCACCTGATGTTTTTAGTAATTTAAAATGTTTTAAAAGTTTTACTGTTTCAACATGAGGTCCACGACAAAGATCTGTAAAATCTCCTTGAGTATAACAAGATATTACGACTTCATCTTCATTCATTCTTTCAATTAAATCAATTTTATATGGATCATTTTTAAATCTTTCTAAAGCTTCTTCTTTTGATATTTCTTCTCTTACAATTCTCTTACCATCTTTAGCAATTTTTTTCATTTCACGCTCAATTTTGGGTAAGTCCTCTTCTGTTAGAGTAATATCTCCTAAATCAATATCATAGTAGAATCCATCTTCTATTACTGGTCCAACCCAAAATAAGGCATTTGGATATAGATGTTTTACTGCTTGTGCAAGTAAGTGTGCACATGAATGGTTTAATACATTTAATTTTTCATCTTCTTTAATATTTATCATTTTATTTCCTCCTTTTATAAAATATTATAAAAATAAAAACCCCATTACAGACTTAGGAGCTTGTAATGCGGTACCATCCTTACATTTTCTTAATTTAGATAACGGGTATTTCCCGGAATTACTTTTCATAATTCTACTAAAAAGGTAGTAGCTTATTTATACTTTCCTTGTTTACACCAGCCACAAGGTCTCTTTTTAAAGTTTATAAATAAGTCGTGTCCTTTATCAATGTATTTATAAATTAACTATATCACAATTTATAAATTTGTCAAGAATTATCTACTGTTCCAAGACGATTGAAGATTTAATATAGTACCTGCACCATAAAATCCTTCATTATATCTTTTTCTTAAATAATTATAGTATTTACCAATATTAGAACAATTATTATCTTCTTTATTAAATAATAGACAATCTGCTACTTCTAAGTGTAGATGTACTCCTGTTGCATTTCCTGTTTGTCCCATATTTCCTAGTGGAGTATTTGTATTTACTGGTTCTCCGACATGAATTCCTTTAGCGTAACTACTTAAATGTACATACATAGAAGTATAAGGTGCACCATTTATATTATGTCCAATTGTTACAATATTTGCACCTGCTGCATCATTAAATATTCCTGTTATTACTCCTTCAGCAATTGGATATATTACTTCACGACTTCCTAATGGACTTGTTATATCATAACCAAAATGAAAGCCATCACTTCTATTTCCCATTCCTCCACTTATATTACCATTATAAGTTGGATTATAAAAATATCTTATTGTTACTTCTTGTTCTTCTGCTTCTTCAATATCTGGTACCTCTATTACTTGTTTTATTAATTTTACTTCTGCCTTTTTTTCTTCAGTAGATTTTTTTATTTGATTTAAATTAATACTTGCAGTTTGATATTTCTTACTTTCTGTATTGTTCTTCATTAAAATAATTTGTTCTTCTTTTTTTCCTTCTAGTTCTATTACGCTACCTATAAGTATCATAGAAAGTCCTATTAAAAAAATAATTATTACTTTCTTCACTTTCAACCACTTCCCCAAAAACTGTCCGTGTTATTATAACAAAAAAAGACTGTTTTGTCAAAAACGTCTTTTTACTTTTTTAGGTTTAGTTATTTCTAAAAAATTCTTAATATTTAAATTCTGTTCATTTATTAATTTAATTGTATCTTCTAAATTATCCGCAAAAGCATATTTTTCTTTTTCTGTTAAAAGGTTAAAATAAAATCCATCAATTGCTCTTTCTACAACTATATCAGCACTTCTTCTAAGTGGAGAAGAAAAATGAGTATAGTGATTTATTCCTAATCCATGATGTGAACCACTTGTTGCATAATATGCACCTTCATCACAATATAATATTTTACTTACAATTGTTTCATAATTTTTTTCTGGATTCCACAAACAAAATTCTTTTAGTATTTCTTCTAATTCATAATTTGTTGTATTTTTATTTTTTTCATCAGTTCTATAAAGTATAGGATAAGAATTATAAAAGAAGAATCTTGCAATTTCTTCGTTATGAAGTAATGTTGTAAAAAGTACAATTTGATTTGCAAAAGCTTCTGGGTTATTATGATCTAAATATATTTTTTGATTGTATTTTTTAGCAATTATTTTTGTAACTTCTACTAGGTTATTTACAGTATTTTCAAATTCTTTATTCTTACTTCCATTTATAATAACATTTCCTACTTGACTATAGGTTGTTTGATTATTATTTTTTATAATACTTTTAACTATATACTGATCTACTATTTCTCCTGATTGAGATAGTTCTATGAAATGGGAATTTGCAAATCTTGGTACTCCTTGTAATAAAGAACCTTTATTTCCACTATATTCTGTAGGAAAAATAGGAAAAAATCTGTTTCCACAATATATATTTTCTCCTTTTTTAATAGCATTTTGAACTATTTTAGAATTATAATCATAATATGATGTAATTGATACATTATGAAAACCTAATAAGTAATTTCCATTATCTAACTTTTTACAAGATTGAGCATCATCTATTTCAATTGCATTTTTTCCATCCATAGAAATAATGTAGTTGTTTAAAACTTCTTTTTTTATTGAATTTTGATAATTTTCATCAGGTGTTAATTCACTTAATACTTCTCTACTAAAACCTCTTTTTATATTATATTTTTTTTCTATTGTTTTTACATTGTTTTTATATTCAATACCGTTTACTATAGTATCCTTTAAATTTACAAGTAATTTTTTCTTGGCATTATATAAATCATCATGATTTTTTAAATCATATAGTGTATTACATATTTTTTTCATACATTCTATTTTTTCTTCTTTTTCAAATTGAAAATCTTTGGAAGAAAAAATAATATCTATTACTTTATCTAAATAATAAACGTCTTCTGGTAAGTCTTGTTCATTTATTAAATATAAGAGTTTATTTATTACATTAAACGCAATACTTTTATTATTTTTATCTTTTGCATTAACTGAGTCTTTTATGAAGTGAAAAACATTTTTTAGATAATAATGGTTTTTAGTTTCAAATATTATATATTCTACTATATCATAATCACTTTTTTTATTATCATATAATACTTTAATAACTTCTGATAATTCATTTATTGAATATTTTATCTTTTTAAAGTCTTTGGTTCCATAAATATGTTTTTTTGTCTTTATCTTTTTATCAACAATTTGATATAAGTCATATAATTTTTGTTGTACATTAAATATATCTATTTCTTTATTTTGATCTACTATTTTTGCAATTAAATTAAATCCAATTAAAATATCTTTAGCGCATTTTTTTCTATTGTAATTATCTATTTCTTTTCGAAGCAATTTAAAAATATACATTATAATTTCATCGTCATTATTTGTATCAAAATAATTATATAAATCTTTTATGTCAGTATATTTATTTAAAATTTGTTTTTCACTTATATTTTTACTCATACTCTTTATTCCCTTCTATTTTTACTAATTAATTCCATGGTTTGCGTTAATTGTTTGATTCTTTCGATTATACGCCTTGCCTTTACTTTAGATAGACCATTTGATGTGTTTGAAAGATTATTTTCTAATTCTTCTAAAGTTAAGTTAGATGTAAAAAATGTTGGCAAGTGATTTTCCATTCTATATTGAAGAATAGGTCCTAGAACCTCATCTCTTGACCAATTACTTTCGTTTTCTGCACCTATATCATCTAGTAATAATAAGGGGACTTTTCTTATATAATTAAATCTTTCTTCATAGTCTGTATTAAAAGATGCTTTTAGACTTCTTAAAAACTCCGGATAATAAACAAATGCACTTTTTATATTTTGTTTTGCCAGTTCGTTAAAAAGAGAAGCAATCAAATAAGTTTTACCACTACCGAACGATCCAGTTAAATACAGTCCTTTAGGATTATTTTTCTTTTTATAATCATCAATAAATGTTTTAAAATATTTTATTATTGGAAGTCTATTTTTATCGTCTTTATAAATATTTTTAAACGAAGCATCCGCAAATTCTTTAGACATCTCGAAAAATTCTAAGTTTTCTTTGTATTCGTTTTGTTTCATTTCTTTTATAGTTTTAGGACACGCAATATAAGAAAAAGTAATTTTATTTTCTTCAGATATTGGAGTAAATTTATATCCCTTTACTTTGTTTTTACAAAGTGCTTTATTTTTACATTTACTACAATTTATAAATTCTTCTTTGCATTCTTCTAATCTAGTAGTATACTTCATAAGTATATCTGGTTTTATATTTAAAGTTTTTATAAAGTCATAAAAATCTTTATCTTTACAAGCAGCATGAAAAGATTTTTTTAATGTGTCAGTATTACTTTTTACTAATTTATCTATTTTTTGCATACTAACACCTCACTTTTATATAAGTATCTACTATTAATATATTTTATATTATAAAAAAAAGCAAGAAGTTTTACACTTTTTGCCTATGTTTTTTTTATATATTACGTATTTTATTTTTTGTTTTTATATAATCATCGTAATTACCAATATAAGTGTTAATTTTACCATTTTCAAATTCAATAATTTCATCTGCAAATTTATTTATAAAATATCTATCGTGACTTACAAATAATAATGTACCGTCAAATTTTTCTATTGCAGACTCTAAAACTTCTTTTGTAGGTATATCGATATGATTAGTCGGTTCATCAAATATAAGCGTATTGATTTCTTTTTGTAATAATTCCGCTAGTTTTATTTTCATTTTTTCCCCGCCAGATAACATATTTAATCTTTTATTTACATCTTCTTTATAAAACTCAAAGCTCGCAAGAATCTGTCTTGCTTTTTGTTCACTAACGGAAGCTTTATTTTTAAAATATTCTAATAATGTTTGTTTATCATTTTCGAATTCAATTATTTGAGGTAAGTATCCAATCTTTACACTTGGACCTATTACTATATCTCCATTAACTTTTAAGTTATTATCTTTTCTTATAATTGACTTTAATAAAGTGGATTTACCACTTCCATTTTTTCCTATTAAAGCAATATGTTTTCTAGCAGTAATTTTTATACTTATATTATCTATTATATTTACTTCATCATTAGTACTAACATATAAGTCTTTTACTTCAATTACTACTTTACTTGACTTTCTTTGTTCATCAAATTCTACATTTAGTTTTTTTCTTTCCTTAGGTTTAGCAATTGATGCTTTTTTTATTTTTTCTATTCTAGTTTGTAAGGCATGTGCCCTACTTGTTAATGTTGAACTATTAGTAGCCATTCCTCTTTCTGCAAAATATTTTCTTTCAGCCTCTAATTTTTTTATTAAGTTTTGTTGTTCTTTATAATCAGACATTTGACGTAGAAAATCTCTTTCTTTTTCTTCTAAATATCCAGAGTAATTGTTATTATATACTTTACCAAGGCCATTATCTAAATCTAAGATTTTATTAGACATTTTATCTAGAAAATATCTATCATGAGAAACTATAACAATTGCGCCTTTAAAAGATTTTATATATTCTTCTAGCCACTCTATTCTATCTATGTCTAAGTGATTAGTCGGTTCATCTAATAAAAGTAAATCTGGTTTTTTTAATAAAATTTTAGCTAATTGTACTAAAGTTTTTTCTCCTCCACTTAAGTCATTGTAATTTTTCTTCAATAAATTTTCATCCATATGTAAGCCTTTCGTTATAGCTTTTATATTTATATCCATATCATAGCCACCTGCTGATGAAAACTCTTCAGATAAATTACAATATTTTTCTACTATTTTATCATAATCATCACTATTAGTTTTACTTTCTAACTGTTTTTGTAAAGTTAGTAATCTTTGCTCCATTTTTATTAAATCTTCCATTGAACTTTTTAAAATTTCATAAACAATCCTATCGTCTTTTATACTAGATCCAACTTGATTTAAATATCCAACTTTGGCATTTTTCTTAATACTAACTTGTCCGGTAGTAGGTTTTTCTATTCCTAATATTATTTTAAGTAATGTTGATTTACCACAACCGTTGGGTCCAACTATCGAAATAGATTCTTTTTCGTTCAATGAAAAAGAAACATTTTCAAATAATTTATTATATCCAAAATTTATTCCTAGGTTATTAACTGATAATATTAACATGATGTCACCTCCATTGATCAATTGTTGTTTTTATTTTAAGTTAGGAGGAGGGCGACGACTTTCTCCCTCATCTCTTTTGACCCAAAGGGTACGTGGACGCATCGAAATTTTCCACCTCTCCTATTTATATTATACTATTTTCTTTACATTTTGTAAAATAATTGTTGACTTTTTATTTATTTTATTGTATTATGTATTCATGAGGTTGGTCCCATTCCGCTGGGAGGGGGTATCAACCTTTTTTATTTTTTCTTTTGTAAAATTTTAACACCTTATTATTATCAAATATAATTATTTTATTTATCCAAGGTCTTTTATCATATATTCTCTTAACTTGATATATTATATTATCTCTATTTAGTGGACATTTTGTTATATCTAATATAAAGTTATTTGATTGTCTTTTACTCTTTTTTAAAACATTATCTACTGCCCTTGTTTTACTTGTAACTCGTTTTCCTAATTCTTTTAAATCCCACATTTCATTTTGATATAAGAAATCTGCACATTTAATGTTATCTATTTCTTTTATCTCAGGTAAATACTCTAAAACTCCACCTAAAGTTTCTATTAAGAGATTAGCTATTTCAACTTCTTTATTTTTATGAATAATTTTATTTCTTTTATTTACATAAAATTTTCTATTATTTATAACTACTGATGTTGCATTTTTTATAACTTTATATTTAACTTTATTTTTTAATGCTTTCTCTGTTATATCTTCATAAAGATATAATTTTTCTTTTGTAATATTTGTCATTTTATACTCCTTGTTGTTTTTACTTCTTTGGTTTTCATATTGATTGTTATACTTCCTGTTTTACTTGTTACAAGATATGGAATAGAAAGTTTATCTAGTCTATTAGTTACTTCTTTATGAGGATGTTTAAATTTATTGTCTTTACCTGCTGAAATGAGTGCTAAACTAGGATTTATTTTTTTTAGAAAACTTTTACTTGAACTAGTCCTACTTCCATGATGTCCTATTTTTATGATATCTACTTTAGGAAGATTGTAGGTTTTTAATATTTCTTTTTCACTTTTAACAGTAGCATCTCCCATCATTAAGATATTTGTATCTTTATATTTTATATTTAAAACTAGGCTACTATCATTTTCTTCTTGCAGGTCTTTATTTAACGAGTATACGAAAAAGTCTCCTAAAGTAAATGTAGAGTCTTCTGTAAACTGTATTACTTTATGTTTTTTATTTATTTCTCTTTCTAAATAGTTCATATTTCCTTCATTTATTAAAACATTATCTACTTTAAAATTTTCAAGTAATGTGAGTGCTTCTCCTAAATGATCATAATCTCCATGTGTTAAAACTAAATAGTCTAATTTTTTAATACCTAAAGCTTCTAGATATGGTATTGTTCTTGTTTTGACAATAGATGATTTATTTACCTTTTCTTGCCATTTGTACTTATCAAAACTCATGATGCCTCCTGTGTCTACAAGCATAGATTTTTTATTTGAGTAAAATAAAGTACTATCCCCTTGGCCTACATCAAGTACTGTCATAAAACAGGGATTTGTTATATCCATATAGAAATAATTTATTCCGATAGTAATTATAAAAATAATATATAAAAATATTTTTTTATAATAGAGCATTACTATGATAAAGATAAATAATAAAATATAATAGATAATATTTAATTTAGGAAATATCAATATACCTATGTCTATTCCTTTCAAGTAAGTTGTACTTTTTTCTAAGATGTTTATAAAAAACATATAAATATTATCTAAAGGTTTAAATATAAATGTTAATAGTGATAATGGGAATATTACTATAGTAATTAAAGGCACATAAAATAAGTTATATATAATACTTAGGATATTTATTTTATGAAAGTTATAAAGACTTATAGGTATACTTACTAAAAAAGATATTAGAGAGGTTGTAAGTAGTTTTGTTAGATAGTGTTTTGGTTTATTTAAAAGGTTACTAAAAAATATTAGAGAAAAACTTATTGAAAATGAATATAAGAATCCTACATCATATATATAATATGGATTTATTAAAAGTGATATTGCTAGAGTTAAGATAAATATATTTACAGGTTTTATATAAAAATAATAAATATTATTAATTGAAAAAAGTAAAAAGAATATTACTGCACGTAGTACTGATGGAGAAAATCCTAATAAAAGTAGATAAAAAAGAAGAAAAGATATAGTAATGTAATATCTTTTGTTCTCTTCTACTTTTAGTTTTTTTAAAATAGATAGTATTAGACCACTTAAGAAAGTTATATGCATACCACTTATTGCAAACAAATGAGATATACCTAATGTACGATAACTTTCTTCTGTTTTATTATCTAGTAAAGATTTATCTCCAAGTAAAAATGTACGAAGATATTTTTCGGATTTTAATCCTTTAATATTTTTATAGATGTTATTTTTTGTTTTATAATACAAGCTTTCATTATTATTTATTACTTCAAAGTCTTTTATTTTAACTGTATAAAATATATCTTCTCTATATAGATAATCTTTATAAGAAAATCCAAAGTCATTAGTTTTTTCTTCAGGTAACTTAAACTCTCCTATACATTTTATTAAAATACCTAGTTTTAGATTTTTTTCTAAGCTTACTTTTTCTTTTTCTGTTTTAATGTAATAGTTACCTATTATTCTTTCACTATTTTTAACAGTTAATGTTAATTTATTTCCATCTATATTATATTCTTCTAAATATCCTGTAAAAGAAGTGCTTTTATCATTATACTTACTTGTTTTTTGCATGTTTACTCTAAATATAGATATTAGAGATACTAGTAAAATTATTATAATGTATGGATAATTATATAGTAATACGGTCCTTAATTTTATCAAAAATCGAATCCCCTATACCTTTTACATTTTTTATCTCTTCTATACTTTTGAAACCATTATTTGTAGTTCTGTAAGTTATAATGTCATCAGCTTTTGCTTCTCCTATTCCAGTTAAAGTCATTAGTTCTTCTTTAGATGCAGTATTTAGATTAACTGAACCAGTAGTAACAGAGTCATCCATCTGTGTTTCTCCTCCTGTTTCAACACAAGCATCGTTTGCGAGACCATAACTATCAGAATATTTGCAGGCGTCAAATGCCGCTTGTTCTTTTGCTTTTGTCTCTTTAAAGTTTTGGACTTCATATGCACTATAGATAATTATGACCATTTCATCCGTTAACCTTTTACTTAGATTAATTACCGATGTGTCAGCTTTTTGTGTTAGGCCTCCTGCAGTTTCTATTACATCTTTTACTCTATCTGTTTCTTTCATTTCATAAGTACCTGGTACAGCTACTTCTCCTTTGATATCTACAAATATACTTTTATCTTTTGTGTCTGTTTTTGTACTATCTGCTTTTACAAAACTTGAGTTTGTTTTCTTCTTCGCTATTTTCATACTAGTTGTTTCCTTTTTATTCTCTTCTTTGTGAAAGCATTTTACTCCTATGAAGCCTCCTATTACTAATAGTGTTACAAGGACAATGCTTCCTAAAATAATTTGTTTTTTGTAACGATATTTAAACGTCATTTTTCCACCTCCACTTATTTTATACTAGAAAAAAAGAAAGTATAAGTCACTTTCTTGCAAATTTTTTTAATTTTTTTTAAATTTTTTTCATCTTTTTTTTCTTTTTGTTGATTTTACGCGGTTTCTAACTCCTGTCTCAACACTAACAGCTTGAACAAACGTTAGAGCAATTATTAAACACCATGTAAAACTTCCTCCATAACTCATAAATGGAAGTGGTACTCCAGTCATTGGCATTAGTCCAAAAAGGCCAAGCAGGTTTACCGCAATATGAGCAAATATGTAGACTGCTACTCCATAACATATTAATGCTCCTCTATTGGTATAACTTCTTTTACCAATTAGAAGTATCCG
>CANQUW010000029.1 GCA_947627145.1 uncultured Bacilli bacterium | reverse complement strand
ACCTGAAATATAGTATGTTTGTGTATATAATGTGTATAGGCTAATGTTAATTGTTTTGACTAAAGAAGTTCTTTTTGATATTATTATTTTGTAGAAGGAATGATATAAATGGATAGTAAATTAGATATTTTAGAGTTTAGAAAATTTAAAAATCAATTACAAGATTTATCAAAACAATATAAAATTCTTATTCAAAGTAATGATTTTTTTAGGGCTGATGATACAAAGAAAGAAGCAATTTTATTACAAAGAGAATTATTATCAAATGATTTAAGTCTTGTACCATTTGAAGAATGGGCTAATATGAAATTTTATTTTGATAATGGAGTTTTAGATTTTTCAAAGACACATGCTAATTTAGATTTTAAAATATTAAATATTTCTCTTAATAATAGAAAACTTAATTTAGAAGGTTGTAATGTAGTAAATGTAGATAGTTTGTATTATGATGAGGATTCTTTTACTCCATCTTTTGTGAGTAATAATACTGAACTTTTTTTAGATAAGTCTTTTCCTAAATCTTTAAGAGAACGTTTTTATGAATATAAGATTACTATAGATGATTTAATATCTTATCCTGAATTAAAGAAATATATAAATGATAGTAAAAGATTTGTATATAGTAGTGATGTTATGGTTGTTGAAAAGTTGTTTAAGACTTTTGGTAAAGATAATACTTTTCAGATGATTTATGAATATCCTAATATTTTTAAATCAAGTGATTTAAGAGCGGCTTTAAGAAATATGTTTTATACTAGTCAAAGTAATTTATCTTATGAGGATGCTGAAGAAATTTTATGTGATATTCTTATTAATTATAAATTTAGAGATTTCGAATTTTTAGAAGATATATCATTTAAAAGTAATGAAGATGATATAAGTAATAGACTTAAGATATTAAATATTATTTATGGAATAGATGGTTCTATACTTAAAAATAATATTATTAACTATATTTCTTTAAAAGATGTTGTTGATATTGATAAAATAAATTTGATACTAGAATTATATAATAGAATGACTTATTCTAATTCAAGTGAAATTGTTAAAGTGAAAGATGCTCTTATTACACAGTTACTTGATTTAGATGAACCTTTTTTAGAACTTGAAAAAATAGAGAATATGTTTTTAAGGAGTAGTCTTCCTTATGTAGGAGAAGTTTTTTCGATGTTTGAGATGATGCATCCTAATTTTAAAGATTTTGATTTTTCAGATAGATCTATGATATCTCCTGTTTTGAAGAAATGCTCTAATAGAGGTAAGAGAGCTATACTTTTTGCAGATTTATTAAAAGCTAGTATGGGTTCTAATAATAGGTCTTTAAAAAATTATGTATATAACATTAAACAAGGGGATAATTTATTAAAAAAGGTTAGTAATAAGGAAGTAGAGTATGATGAACTTAATTTCTTTGAAAAAAGAATTTTAGATATGTATTGTGATAGACTTTCTGTACTTTATAATAATACTTTAAAAGGAAAAAGTGATAATTTTATTTCTAGTAATGATAATATAAAAGATATAGAAATATTAAAAAAATTATTTTCAGAGAATGGTAAAATAGTAGATGATTTACCAGATAGGATTGTTAGATGTTTTGCTTATTTTGCAGGTATTGAAACGGTAGACGAGTTAGTTAGTTATATTGATTTAAAGAAAGTAAGTGCTGATAAAAGAAATAGAGAAAACTCAAAAAAAGATTTTATTTTGCAAACTGGGGATTTTGTAAAGGGAATAGATAGTTATAAGTTTTTACCTGATATTTTACAAAATGGTAGCGTTGCTGTTGATTTTTTGGGTGTGAATGCTTCAAGAGACTTTACTCCTCTTGATACTGATGTAAGTAAAGTATTTAGAAAAGGTGTTACACTTTGGGATACTGTTTCAAATACTGAGGCTTCAGGTTATGGAGATACTTTCTTATTATTTAGAAATGATGATAGGTTTATTACTACTAGAGCAGATAGTGGTGAAGATATACTCTTTTTAGATTCATCTAAAAAACAATTTAGAACTAATAAGTTAGAAAGTTTTTATACAGGTAATGGTTATGCTATTCGTGGTGGTGTTGCATCATGTGAAATAGATGCTATAATGAGAGAAAACTTTGATGAAGTATCGAAAATTATTAGTATGGAGATTGTTAAAAATGGATTTTATATTCCTATTGTAGATAAATATGGTACAGTTGTATTTACTCCAGAAGATTATGATAAGATGAAAGAAAAACTTTATGGACTTAGTTATTATGGATATCCAGATTTTAAGTTTTCTTCTAATTTAGTTAATGAGGATGTTTTATATTATAATGATAAGATTAATGATAATATAAAATATGCTAGTGAAAAGAATAATTTTATTAATAATACAGTTAGGGATGTTTGTTCTTCATTTGGATTAGATATTAAAACTATGATAGATGGAGATATAAGAAAAGGTAGTGTTGAATTTATAAATATTGGTTCTACTGGTAGAGGTACTAATACTTTTAAAGATAAAAATTTTAATTTTGTGTTAAGATTTGATAAAGAAATTATATTAAATAAGGATAATTTTACTGCAATAAAAGATAATTTAGTTAAAAGTTTTGGTAAAGAAGATGTTTTATTAGAAGATGATAAACTTGTATTAAAAGATGTAGATGTTTTAGGAGATTTGGTTGATATTAATATTACTTTTGATAGTAGAAAAGATAGAATAGTTTATTCTAACGATATGGCTTTAAGAGATAGACTTAATTCTATTAGAATGCAGGATTCATCAAAATATATGGATGTTATTTCTAATATTTTGGTTGGAAAAGAAATTCTTAAAGATTCAGGACTTAAAGAAGAGGCAATTGAAGATATGATTTTACAAAATGGTGGTAGTTTTGTTGATTTTTCACGTGAATTTTTAAATGCTGCAGATGGTCATAATTTTTCAGAATTTAAAGATTTATATTATGTTTTTAGTTTTGGTGAGGATTTTGATTTATTAAAGAAAAGTGAATATCCTTATATTAATTATATAGATAATATAGATAGTAATAATTATGAGAATATTAAGAATATTCTTAAAAAATATTTAGATAGTGTTAATGTTAATAAAAGTACAGTTAGTAGTAATGTTAAATAAAAATGGATTGCCTTTTGGTATATTCATTTTTTTAGCAATATAATTGACTAGACCCCCAGGGGGTGGTATAATTATTTTGAGGTGTTTTTATATGAAAGAAAAACATAGAGATATTAGTGAGAAGAAATATTTTGATACTAGACTTAAAACAATTGAAGGACAGGTTAGAGGTATTCGTGGTATGATAGAAGAGGATAGGTATTGTAATGATATTTTAATTCAAATAACTGCTGTTATTAAGTCTTTAAAAGGAGTAGAAAATGAACTTTTAAAAAATCATTTATCTACTTGTGTAGTTAGAGATATTAAAGAAGATAAATTAGAGATAATTGATGAGTTTATGGAATTTATTAAAAAAATTAATTAGGAGATGAAATTTATGAAAAAGATAATTTTAAAAATTGATGGTATGAGTTGTAGTGGATGTTCATCTGGTTTAGAGAAATATTTAAATAAACAAGAGGGAATTAAAAGTGCAAGTGTTAATTTAGTTTTGGAGGAAGCAAGTATAGAGTATGATGATAGTATTCTTACAATTGATGATTTAGATAGATTTGTTAGTGAAGCTGGTTTTAAAAGTTTAGGAGAAGCAGTAGATGATACAATAGATGATGACTCTAATGATAAAGATAAAAAATATTTGATTTTTTATGGTGCTCTTACTGTTATTGTTTTATATATTTCTATGGCTCCTATGATTGGGTTTCCTTCTATACCATTTTTATCTATGGAATATCCTGTTAATTACTCTGTTTTACTTTTTATACTTGTAATACCTTTTTTAGTGTTTGGTTTTGATATATTTAAAAGTGGTTTTAAAAATTTAATTCATAGAATGCCTAATATGGATACTTTGGTAAGTTTAGGCGTTATATCTAGTTTTTTATATAGTTTATATAGTATGATTATGATTTTTAATGGTGATATGCATTATGTTCATAATTTATATTTTGAATCTTGTGCCGTAATTATATTTTTTGTTAAATTAGGTAGATATATCGATGGTAAAAATAAGGAGAAGACTAAAGATGCTATTAAGGATCTTGTACAGATTACTCCTAAAACAGCATTAATAAAAGATGGTGATAAAGAGAGGGAAGTAACTATTGATGAAGTTAAAAAGGGAGATATATTAATAGTTAAACCTGGTATGAAAGTTGCTGTAGATGGAGAAGTTGTTGAGGGAGAATCTTTCTTTGATGAGGCATTTATTACTGGAGAAAGTGTACCTAGTAAAAAAAGTAAAGGTTCTAAGGTAATTGCTGGAAGTATGAATGGTAGTGGAGTTGTTTTGTATAAAGCAGAAAGAATAGGAAAAAACTCTACTATATCTGAAATTGTAAAATTAGTAAGAGAAGCTAGTAATACTAAAGCTCCTATTGCAAGACTTGCTGATAAAGTTTGTGGATATTTTGTTCCTGGTATTATGATGATTGCTATTTTTACTCTTGTATTTTATTTACTTTTAGGGGTTGATATGAGTACATCTATTACTACTTTTGTTTCAGTACTTGTTGTTGCATGTCCTTGTGCTTTAGGTCTTGCTACTCCTCTTGCTGTTGTTATTAGTGAAGGTAAGTGTGCAAAAGGTGGAATTTTAGTTAAAGATAGTAAGACACTTGAAAATGTTGGTAAAGTAGATATATTTGTATTTGATAAGACAGGTACTCTTACTTATGGTAAGTTGCAAGTTTCTAAGATTTTTAATTATAGTAATTTTAGTCGCGAAGAACTTTTAAAAATAGTCTCTAGTATTGAGGGTAAATCTACTCATCCAATTGCTAATGCTTTTAAGGGTAAAGGTAATTTGGATGTTACGTCATTTAAAGAAGAACCTGGCTTTGGAGTAGAGGGTATAATTAATGGTAATAAATATTATGTTGGTAATGGAAAATTACTTAAGAAGTTAAATATAAATAGTGGTCATGGAAGTGATGAGACAGATTTAAGTAAAAATGGTAATAGTATAGTTTATGTTAGTAATGATAGTGAAGTACTTGGACTTATTGGTGTTCGTGATATTGTTAGAGAGAGTAGTAGAGAAGTTGTGTCTAAACTTAAAAAGATGGATAAAGAAGTTATTATGCTTACAGGGGATAATAAAAAGACAGCATCAATTATTGCAGATGATTTAGGAATAGATAATGTTGTTAGTGATGTTTTACCAAAAGAAAAAGATAAAGTAATAAGAAATTATATGGAAGAAGGACATAAGGTTGCAATGGTGGGGGATGGAATTAATGATGCAGTTAGTCTTACAAGTGCAGATGTTGGTATTAGTTTTAATAGTGGTACTGATATAGCTGCTAATTCTTCATCTGTTATTTTAATGAATGATGATTTAGAAAAGATTCCTTTACTTATTTCTATTAGTAAAAAAACTATTAGAATTATAAAACAAAATTTGTTTTGGGCGTTTTTCTATAATACTTGTATGATTCCTATTGCAATGGGTATATTTAGTGGATTTGGAATTGTTATGAATCCAATGATTGCTTCTGTTTCTATGACTTTTAGTAGTCTTTGTGTTGTACTAAATTCTTTGAGACTTAGGAGATAAGTAATTATTTATAAAAATAAAAGAACCGTCGGGTTCTTTCTTTGCTATTATAAAGTTTTATGTGTGTTGTTTAGTTCTACAAATTTACGTATTGTGGTATCAGGATTATCACTATTTAAGATACTTGATATCATTTTTTCACGATCAAACTTAACTAATACTTCGTCTAAATTAAATCCTTTTTTATCTTTTTTTTCTGTTAATATAACATAAGATGCAGTATCTATTGGGTCTTTTTTATAAGCCATTCCTACCGCTCTAATGGAATAAAAATCTGTCTTTTTTGTTTTTTCATATATTTTCCAATGTACATGTCCTTGAATAATTGCATCAAATTTATCAATTGTTTGTCCCTTAAATAAAGGATCTTCTAAACTTGATAGTGCTCCTTTTGCCATAGGACTATCTTTTCCATAGAATTTTACCATTCTTTCTAGTAGGTCAATTTGTTCTGTGCTATTAGTGTATAAAAATTGTTTATAAGCTTTCTTTTTTCTTTTTATAGCATTTTGGTAAGAGAAGGTGCTGTTAACTGCAAAATCTGATCTAACATCGTTTGCAAAATGGCATAAAGCTAATTTTTTTCCTCCTAGTAGAAGTTCTATTGAATGTGGATATAATGATATTACTCCTTTTTGATGTTCATTTAATTTAGATAAAGTCCATAATTGACTTTGATCTTTGAGAGCATCAAAATAATATTCAAAAGGTTCTGTTCCTAAAGTTACATATTCTTCAGAGTTTCCTGCTAGTGATTTTACATTATTTTCTTCTAATAAGTCTAGTACTTCACTAGGATTTGGACCTACTCCAATATTATCTCCTAAAGAATATATTTCTGTTATTCCTCTTTGTTTTATATCTTCTAGAACAGCTTCAACTGGTTCTTTAAGAGCATGAGCATCTGTAAAAATTGCTATTTGTCTTTGTTTATTTCCTTCCATTGTTTATCCTCCCTTTCTTATATTATAACAAAATTTAATTTAATAATAAATGAATTGTAAAAAGTTTTTATAATGTATAAAATTTAATCTTTAAGTTATTTTTTTTACTTTTCCTTTTGAACCTGTAAATGATACTAGAGAAAATTCTGAGTTTTCAACTGTCATGTTAGAAACGTTTACATCTGTAAAATCAGTAGTACTTAAAAATATACCATCATTTAAGTCAAATTTTGTATTAGTTAAATCTTTATTATAAACTGTTTGTGGATTTAAACGAAAAGCATTACACCCTCTAAAATCTATATTTCTTATATCCACATTATCAAATGATATAAGAAATAAATCTAAAATTTTTAATATTTCGTTATTTGTATATTTATCTTTTATGTATTTAATACCATTTCTTTCTTCAAATAAATCTTTTTCATCTATTTTAATTTTATCTTCTACTTTTTTATTTAATAAAATTGATCTTTCCTTTTTTAAAGTAGCTAACTCATAAGTTATTTCTTCTATTCTTTTATTTGCATTTTGTATTTGTCTTTGCTTTTTTTCTTCTTCTAACTTTTTAATTATTAGATAATCATCAATATTTTGCTTATTTTCCATTTGTAAATCATCAAATATATTTTTAATACTTTTTATATTTGTTTTGTAGGATAAAAACTTTTTCTTATTTGGAATTTCTCCAAAATAAATCATTCCACAATATTCTAATATTATTACTATATCATTTCTTGTTAAATTTTCTTTTTCTAAATTATGATTATTGTGTTTTAAAAAGAATCTTAAATTAACTTTATTGTCTAGAATGATTTTCTTTGTATATGTCTGTTTTAAAAATTCTTTTTCTTTTTCTCTTAATATTTCTTTATTATTTTTATAAAAAATTCTATTATCTAAATATCCTTTATGTAACTTTTTTATAGTGGATAAATATATATTAATTAATCTGTCTATGCTGATTTTATTTTCATTATAAAAAAATGTATCTTTAAGATTATTTTTCCATATATTACTTTTAAATATATCTTGTTTATTTAATTTGGATTGTAGTTGTAGTTTTTTTGTTATTAGTTCATCTAATACCATAGTAATTATTTTATTATCTTTTTTTATTTTTCTTCGATTTTTAGATTTTATTTCTTTAATTCTGTTGGTTGTTGATATATTTTGTGAGATACGTAATTGTTCATTAAGAAAAAAATCTTCATGACTTTTCATTTTATCTTTTTCAGATAGATAATATATATAAGTTCTTATTCTTGAAATAATTTGATTTTTGTCAATAAAAAATCTATACCATTTTTTTGAATTTTCTGTTTGATATGAATAATCTGGTTCAGTCTCTATAATTACATCCATCATTTCTTTTTCTAAATAATGTTTTTGTTTTTCTTTTGTGATGTCACTAATGTTTTCATAATATTCTTTTTGAATATAATTATATGTATTTTCAATAATGGTGCAGTATTCTTCAAATATATTATAGATTTTTCTTTCGTCTGTTTTGTTGGTGATATCTATTTTACTTTTTAAATACTCTAAAAATATTGTATCCATATTAATATAATCCTTTCTGTTTGCTCTGTTCTTTTGGGTTATATTGTAGCATAAAACAATGTTTTTTTAAAGTTAATAGAAACTACAATAAATGTTATATATGATTTATTGATTATATTAATAAGATAGTTTATAATTTAATTAAGTGTTAAGGAGAGAAAAGAAAAATGAAAAATACGAGACATTTGGGAGTTTATGGAGTTGTTGTTAAAGGAGATAAAGTACTTCTCATAAAAAAGTCTAGAGGTGCTTATACTTTAAAATATGATTTACCTGGAGGTAGTATAGAGCATGGAGAGAAACCGATTGATACGTTAAAAAGAGAAATTTTAGAAGAGACTGGTATGAAGGTTAAGAATTGTAAAATAATAGACGCTAATAGTGTAGTGGTTGATTGGGACAATCCTTATCTTAATGTAACAGAACATATGCATCATATAGGAATTATTTATGATGTAGAAGTAGAAGATGGAGATATTAAGAGTGATGCGGATGGTCTTGACTCTTTAGGAGCTGTTTGGTGTCCTTTAAATGATATAGAAAAGGATGATGTTAGTCCACTTACTTATGATGCTTTAAAATTAAAAGAATTAATTTAAATATAAGTTAAAAAATGGAGGATTATTATGTTATCAGTTAAAACTTATGAACTTGGATATTGTTTAGAAAAAGATTATACTAGAGTTGTATGTGTTAGTAGATATAAAGATAAGTTTGTTTTTTCATATAATAAAAAAAGAAAAGGTTGGGAAATACCAGGTGGACATATCGAAGAGGGCGAAAGTTGGAAAGAAGCTGCAAAACGTGAGATGTATGAAGAGACGGGTGCTACTAAAATTAAATTAGAGCCAGTTTGTGTATATAAGATAAGTACTTTTGGATTATTGTGTTATTGCGAAATAGAAGAATTAGGAAATTTACCAGAAGAGTTTGAAATGTCTAAAATATTATTATCCGATAGATTACCAGATAATTTAACTTTTCCTGAATCATTTAAAATATTCTTTGATAAGGTGTTGGAAGTTAAGAATATTAAAAGTTAATTGATAAAACATTTTATTAATTATGTAATTTATTGCAATTAAATTAAGTAGTAAAAAAACTATATATATATTTATGCAAATATATGTTAAAATTATAATGGTGAATAATAATGGATTTATATAATAAAGTATTAAATAATAGTGAGTATTTAAACATAATAAAAAAAATAGAAAATACAAAATTTATTACTGATGGAAAATGGGATTGGGAACATGGATTAGGTCATTGTAAAAGAGTAGCAAACTATGTCAAACAAATTTTAGTTCAATTAAATGCTGACAAAAGAACAATAGAATTAGGAATGGTTTGTGCATTGTTACATGATATAGGATTAAGTAAAGGGGACAAAAGTAATCATGCAATTGAAAGTAGTAAGCTGTTTGATAAATTTATTAATAAAAATGATATAACAAATGAAGAAACAGAGATTGTAAGACAAGCAATTTATGATCATTCAAAAGGTGATGATATACAGTCATTAGTTGGTCTGGCTTTAACATTAGCTGATAAATTAGATGTAACCTATCACAGAACTATTAACTCTAGTATTCAAGATACGATTAATAGAGAATTTCAAAAGATAAAAGAAGTTAATATTACAATTAATGATGAAAATTTAATTGTTAATTACAAAACTGATGATAATTTTGATTTGAAAATATTGGCTAATTGGAAAAAAGCAATTACTATCCCAAAAAAAATAGCAAAGTATTTACATAAAAACTATATTTTCTTAATTAATAATATAGAAGTACAATACAATGACATAATTTAATAAATGTTAAATAGTATCATTTTGATAAAAAACAAAAATTAATAGAGTTAGATATTTGTTGAAATTATAAAAATACTATTGTTGCAAAGAATATAGTTATAAAATGTGATAATAATAATATTTCAATAGATATTATATTGTTTTACATTTGGACAATTGAAGAAATGAATTACAAGCATATAAAGGAGAAAAAATGAGAGATATAAAGTTTAAAGAAGGAAAAGATTTGTTTAATTATAGGGTTGCTGCAGTAATAAAGTTTGGTGATAATTTTTTGTTTCAAAAAATGCCAGGTGATAATCATTTTACTCTTGTAGGTGGTAGAGTTAGATTTATGGAAACTACAAAAGAAGCTATAAGAAGAGAAATTTTAGAAGAAATTAATTATGATATTGTAAATGATGATTATGAGGTTTTGGAAATAGCTGAAAATTTTTTCGATTATAAAGATGATGATAATGTTATTCATAAAGTACAAACTATATTATTTATTTATAAAATCATATTGAAAAAAGATAGTGTTATTAACCAAGATAAATCTTTTGTTATGAGTGATAAAAGTGATACTACTTTACATTGGATTTCTAAAAATGTTGCAAGAGATAGTATTATTTTACCAGAAGTAGCTAAAAGATTAATTGATGAAAATACTTTAAAATATGAAATAATTAATGATAGAAAATATGATTAGTATATTAAGTCTTGTATATTTGCATACACTTTATTAGGTGATGAGTGTGTTACGACAATACAAGACTTTTATTTTGATAATGTTACTACTGTCGGTTTTTACATTACAGTTTATAGAGGCTAAGACTGTTAGTTTGGATGGTGTCGTGATTTCGCTTGATCCCGGACACGGTGGTCGCGATAGTGGTACTTGGTATGGAGATATTTATGAAAAAGATATTAACTTAGAGATATCTAAAGTATTAAAAAAGATTTTAGAAAAAGATGGTGCGGTTGTTTATATGACTA
>CANQUW010000028.1 GCA_947627145.1 uncultured Bacilli bacterium | reverse complement strand
TGGTTCAATTAACAATGTTAAATTAAGTCTTGAAAAAGAAAGAGAAAGACAAATAGAATTACTAGAAAACGGAGAATCTTTCAAAGAACAAACTAGAAGATTCGATAATAAAACAAACAACACAGTTTTAATGCGTGTTAAAGAAACAGGAAATGATTATAGATATTTCCCAGAACCAGACATTCCAAAATTAGTATTAACAGAAAAAGAAATAGAAGACTCTATAAAAGAAATACCAATGCTTCCAGATGAAAGAAAAAAGAAATACCAAGAAAAAGGTATAAGTGAAGTTAATATTAAGAAACTTATTCAAAATAAATCTTTAAGTGATTATCTAAACAAATTACTTGAAGAAAATATAGACTTCACCATCGCATCTAATCTATTACTTGGAGATATTTCAAAATACTTAAATGAAGAAGAAACTACTATTGATAAAACTCATCTTACAAAAGAAAAATTTATAGATTTAATAAATAAAGTTAGTGATAAAACATTAACTAATAAAAATGTAAAAGATATCCTAACTAAAGTAATGGAAGAGGATAAAACAATCGATGAAATTATTAAATCTAGTGGTATAGAAAATATAAGTGATGAAGGTCTAATAGAAAAAGTAGTAGAGGATGTAATAAATAATAATCCTGAAAGTGTAGAAGATTACATAAATGGACATGATAGAGCGTTAAAATACCTAATGGGACAAATTATGAAAGAAACAAAAGGTAAAGTAAACCCATCTGTTGCCTCAACTCTTTTAAAAGAGTCACTTGAAAAAAGAAAATAGTCTTATTGATTATTAAGGTTGTATAGTGTATAATAAAGATACTAAGGATGTGAGAGAAATGGAATTTATAAAAAAGAATAAATTTACAATTATTGCTATTATTTGCTTTTTACTTTTAATGCTAATAGCTATTGAAGTAAAAAATGTTTTCTTTCCAAATGGTTCTAATGCCATTTATGGAGATAGACTTGATGGAATAGAAAAAGTTAAAGTTAATACTGGAAAAATTGCTGATAAAGTAAATGAAAATGAAACAGTAAAAGAAGTTAAAGTTAAAATAAATGGAAAAATAATTAATGTACTTATAACAATTAATGATGAAGTAAGTCTTGAAGATGCAAAAGCACTTACTGGTCCAGTACTTGAAGCTTTAAAAACAAAACAAAAAGATTTCTATGATGTAGAAGTAATTATCGATAAAGAAAATGGAAGTACTCAATTTCCTATTATAGGATATAAACATCATTCTAAAAAAGATTTTATTTTTACAAAAGATAGAGAAGAGCAACCAGCAGAAGAATCGGAGAATTAATATGAAAAAGAAATTACTTATAATGATTCCAGCTATTATTGCTATAATTGCGTTTGTTGGAGTCTATAGATATTATAACAAAGAAGATAAAACTACAACACTTACAGTTACTGAAAGAAAATGGATTCAAGACAACAACAAAGAAAGTGTTGATATAGAAGTATTAAGTGATTACCCATTATACGGATTAAATGGTAAAGGAGTTTTCGCAAGTTTTATAAATGATTTTAGAAAAGATATAGGTCTTGAATTTAATGAAATATCTTATTTAAAAAAAGATAAACCTAGTGGTAATTCATATAGTTTTAGAATATTAGATGATAATGAAAAAATAACAGATAATGATCTATTACTATTTGAAGATTACTATGTTGCAATAGGTAAAGAATATCAAAGAATAAATCATATAACTGATATGAAAAATTTAACACTTGGAGTATTTAAAGAAGAAAGTGATGATATAAGTTATTATTTAAAATCAGGAAATAATTTATCATTTAAAACTTATGAAGATATAGATTCACTATTTAAAGCAGTAGATAATGGTGAAGTAAATATGATAATTGTACCAAATATAATGTACTTAGATCATACAATAGACAATACCAAATATTCTATTAACTATTATTTTACAGAAATTAAAAAGAAAATAGTTTTAACTCTAAATAATAGTGAAGAAAAATTAAATAATATTGTTCGTAAATATTATAAAAAATGGAAAGAAACTAAATATGTTGATGAATATAATAATGCTTACCTAGATTATTATATTAAAGAGAAAAAACTAAGTGCTAAAGAAAAAGATGATTTATTATCTAAAGAATATGTTTATGGATACATAGAAAATAGTCCATATGAAGTATTTAAACATGGTAAATTAAAAGGTATTGCAGCAGAATATGTTGATAGATTATCACGACTTACAAATATCGAATTTAAATATAAAGAATATAAAAATAAAAAAGACTTACAAAAAGCCATTAAAAATGGGGATGTAGATTTTTATTTTGATTACTATGGAATATCTTCTAAAAAATATGCTCAAACACTTTCTACATTTGTAGAAGATTATGTTATTTTAGGAAGAACTAAAGATAATCATATAATTAATTCATTTGAAAGTCTAAAAGGCGAAGATGTATTAATGATTAAAGGAAATTCTTTATATAAATATGTTAAGACTAATTCACGAGCAAATATAAAAACAGTATCTAATGTAAATGATTTAGTAAAAAAAGCTAAAGATAGAATAATAGTACTAGATAAAGAAGTATATAACTATTATAGAAAAAGTCTTTTCTCTGATTATAGCGTTTTATATACATCTACTATGATGAATGATTATAAATTTATGGTTAAAAAAGAAGATAAAGCATTTTATAATTTATTTAATTATATAATGAATACTAATTCTTATTATAACTATAGAAATAGTGGAATAGAAAACTTAGATTCTAATTTCTTAAAAGATAAATCATTCAAAGAAATTTATATAGATATCTTACTTATAATATTTGTACCTATAATAATATTTGTAGTTATATATTTCTTCTTTAAGAAAAAGAAGAAAAAGAAAAAGATAAGAATAGATGATAGACATAAATATACTGATATGCTTACATCTTTAAAAAATAGAAATTATCTAAATGCCAAGATTGGAGAATGGGAAGATTCTAAAGTATTCCCACAGGCAATAGTAATAGTAGATCTTAACAATGTTAAATATGTAAATGATAATTATGGACATGAAGAAGGAGATCAACTAATAGTAAAAGCAGCAGGAGTTTTAGTTAATACTCAATTAGAAAACTCAGAAATTATAAGAACTGATGGTAATGAATTCTTAATCTATTTAGTTGGATATAGTGATAAACAAATATCTACTTATGTTAAAAAACTTAGTAAAGAATTTAAAAATTTACCACATGAATTTGGGGCAGGAGTCGGTTATAGCATGATTGAAGATGAAATAAAAACAATAGATGATGCGATAAACGAAGCAACACTTGAAATGATTACAAACAAAGAAGACTTTAAGTAAAGGGTGATTTTATGAAGCAAGTTAGACTGTTCTTAAGAAAAACATTTGAAATAATTGGCAAGCCCGAAATGAGAGTTTTACCAGGACAACTTGCTTTTTTCTTTGTCTTGTCACTAATTCCACTAATAGCATTAGTAGGAGGTATAGCATCTGCTTTTTCAATATCAGTTGATACATTAAGTGCAAGCATAAGAACAAGTCTACCTTCAGAAATAGCAACTGTAGTAATAGATAGAATATCAGGACAAGGATTAAACTTTAACATAATAATATTCTTCTTATCATCATTCATACTTGCATCCAATGGAGCTCATTCAATGATTATAACATCTAATGAAATATATAAAATAAAAGATAATGATGTTATAAGAAGAAGAGTAAAAGCAGTACTTATGACATTTATTCTAGTAGGACTTTTATTCTTCTTACTACTAGTACCAGTATTTGGAGATTATATATTTACACTTTTCTATAATTATAGTAACAATACAAATACAGTAGATATTTTATATAAAATATATCAAATATTAAAATATCCAATATCAATATTAGTAGTATACTTTAATATAAAACTATTATATGTAATCGCACCTGATGATAAAATACCAAGTAAAAATACAAGTTTTGGTGCTATGTTTACAACAATAACTTGGATTCTAGCAACAGAAATATATTCATTCTACATTGGAACATTTACAAATTACGATATCTTCTATGGTAGTATTTCAAATATCTTAATATTACTATTATGGGTATATATTCTAGCATATATCTTTGTTGTAGGTATGGCATTTAATGCTTACAACGTTGTAAATGATTTAAAAGTCAAAAAAGAAACGAAAGAAACCTAAAAAGCTTCTTTCTTTTATTGAAAACAAAAAAATTAAGTGATATAATTTATTGTGTGAGGTTAAAATTATGCTAAAAAAGAATAAGAAAGAAAAAAAACATTTTGAATTTAATAGTAAAAATATAAAAGAAAATATTATAAAAGGTAAGAATAAAGTTATACATACTATAAAAAGAATAAAAAAAGAACATTTAATAAAAGAATACTTTAAGCATAACATTTTATTCATTACTTTTGTTTTAACATGTGTAATTAATTCTACAATACTTAGATTTTTTACCATGCATACACTTGAAAACTATTTAGCATTTAAACCAATACTAGCAGACTTAACAGTTCTTGTTATAGTAGGCTCATTTGGTTATCTATTAAAACCAAAAAATAGATTTATATATTATTTTATATTTGATATATTCTTTACAGCAATATGTATGATAAATTCAATATATTATACATTCTATACATCTTTTGCATCTGTTTCAATGTTATCCTTAACTCAATATATAGGAGAAGTAGGAGATGCAGTAACAGAAAATGTTTTAGAAATAAAAGACCTTATCTATGTATTAGGACCCATCTTAATGTTAATAATACATTTAAAACTTAAGAAAAAACATTACTATAAAAGAATAGAAACTAAAAAAGAAAGAAAGAAAAAAACATTATACACTTTAGTTGTAGGATGTGTTCTTGCAGTAATATTTACAGTAACACTAACATCTCTTGAAATAGGACGTTTTGCAAAACAATGGAATCGTGAATATATAGTAATGAGATTTGGTATTTATATTTACCAATTTAATGATGTATTCGCATCTGTTCAACCAAAGATTAACTCTATGTTTGGTTATGATAATGCTATGAAAGAATTTAAAGAATACTATCAAGATAAAGAAACAGAGCCAGACAATGAATATACAAATATATTTGAAGGTAAAAACGTCATAGTAATACATGGAGAAAGTATTCAAAATAACGTTATTAATATGAAATTCAATGATAAAGAGGTAACACCAACACTAAATAGAATATCAAGTGAAGGAATGTATTTTTCTAACTTCTATTCACAAGTTAGTGTAGGAACATCATCTGATGCAGAGTTCACATACAACACTTCCTTAATGCCTGCTCAAAGTGGAACAGTATTTGTTTCATACTTTGATAGAAAATACTATGCAACACCACAATTCTTAAAAGATAAAGGATATTATACTTTCAGTATGCATGGTAATAATGCAGACTTCTGGAATAGACGTACTATGCATCAAAATTTAGGTTATGATAAATTCTATAGTAAAGAAACATACAAAGTAACAAAAGATAATACTATTGGACTTGGAATAAGTGATAAAGAATTCTTTAAACAATCAATAGAAAAAATGAAGAAGATAAAAGCTAAAGGAAAACCATTCTATGGAACACTTATAACATTAACTAATCATACACCATTCTCAGATGTAGAAAAATATGGAGAGTTTGATGTTGATATTAAAAATGGTGGTCTAAAAGATGAAGAAACTGGAGAAGATATACCATCTCCTTATATGGAAGGTACTAAACTAGGTAATTACTTCAAATCAGTCCATTATGCAGATGAAGCCTTAGGAGAATTTATACAAGCATTAGAAGATAATGGATTAATGGAAAATACTATATTTGTATTATATGGAGATCACGATGCTCGTCTTCCTAAAAAAGATTATAATAGATATTATAATTATGATGCTGCAACTGATACAGTAAAAAAAGAAGGCGATGAAGGATACTTTGATTTTGATGATTATCAATATGAATTAAATCGTAAAGTACCATTCATTATTTGGACACCTGATATGAAAGGAACAAAACTAAACCAAAAGAATGAAAATGTTATGGGAATGTATGATGTAATGCCAACACTTGGAAATATGTTAGGATTTAAAAACAAATATGCTCTAGGACATGATATATTCAATATAAAAGATAAAAATATAGTAGTATTTCCAAATGGAAACTGGGTAACTAATACAATGTATTATAATAGCCAAAAAGAGGAATACTTAAGTTTAAAAGAAGAAGCAACTAGTGAAAACTATATAGAAGAAAATAATAAATATGCAGAAAAACTATTAAAAGTTTCAGATGATATAGTAGTATTTGACTTACTAAAAAAACAAGAAGAACAAGAAAAGGAAACATTTAGTAGTGAAGGAGAATAGTTTATGAAAAAGAAAAAAAAGATGAAAAAGAAAGTAAAAATAACTATAATTATTATAGTAATAATATTAGTTATATTATTATCAGTAGGAGCATATTTCCTTTTCTTTAATAAGAATGAAAAAAAAGAAGTACGTGTTGAACATGAAATTAAAGGATATGGATATGTATTAAAAGATTCAAAAAGTAAAAAGTATAAAGATTTATTCTATAAACTAGAAAAAGTATTAAAAAAGAAACCAGTTAATGAAAAGAAATATGTTAAACTAATTTCTAGAATGTTTTTATTAGATTTCTATTCATTAGATGAAAAGGTGGCTAAAACTGATGTTGGTGGAATAGATTTTATTTATGGAGCTGCTCTTACAGATTTCCTAGAAGAAAGTGAAGATACAGTATATAAATATCTAGAAAGTGATTTATATAATCAAAGAAAACAAAAACTACCAACAGTTAGTGATGTAAAAATAGATAGTGTTACTCAAGAAGAATTTACTTATGGAGAAGAGTATGATTCAGATGCCTATACAGTAAAAGCAACAATAGAATATAAAGATGATAAAGATATGGGCTATCCTCGTGATGCTACATTAAAATTTATTCATGAAGATAATAAATTATCTTTAGCAGAAGTCTCATAGAGACTTTTCTTTTTTGCTATTTATGATTCCTAAACCGGTACTGATGACATAATATTATAACTTTATTTGGTTATTAGGAGTTCTGTAGTAATTTGAAAATTACGAAAAAAATTTAATTAATATAAGAAGACATTAAGTCTTCTTTTTTTGTCGAATAAAAACTCATAAAACATTTGTAATCCTTTGTCGAAAAGGTATATTTTATTTTTAATTTGTTCTATATTGATAGTACAAGGAGGATATAATATGTTTAAAACTATAAAAGCTGTAAATAAAGGAATACTATTTCTTACACTACAAGGAACTTTAAATGATAATAACTTTAAAGAATTTGAGGAGGATATAAATTATTTATTATATAAGAAAGGTATAAATTATATAGTATTTAATTTTGATGATTTAGAAATAACTAATAAAAAAATATTATATAAAATACAAAATAAACTAATAGAAATATGTCTTACAAGTGGAAAAGTAGCATTATGTGGTTTAAGTAAAGAAGAAAGAAAAAGAATAGATTGTAAAAATGATAATTTAAAATTTATCAATAGCGAAATAGATGCTTTTAATTATATGAATATATAGAAAGGATAGATAAAATGAATGATATATTAGAATATGAAAGATTAGTATATGATATTATAAAAAGATATACATCTTATTATGACAAAGATGATTTATATCAAGCAGGTATGTTAGGTCTTGCTAAAGCATATAAAAAATTTGATAATACTTATAATACCAAATTTTCAACCTTTGCATATTTCTACATAAAAGGAGAAGTATGTAGCTATGTGAGAGAAAATACAGGGCTAAAGGTTAATAAGGATTTATTAAAATTAAATAGATCTTTAGATAAAGCAAGAGAAGTTCTATCACAAAAATTTGGAAGAACCCCAACTGATAGAGAGCTATCTACATTTTTAGAAATAGATGAAAAACTAATTGATCAAGCAAAAGCAATCGCAGAACCGATTAAAAGTTTAGATGAAGAAACAGAAGAACAAATAAATTTATATAACTATATTAAAACAGAGGATAAGAATTTAAATAGTGATATTATAGATTTAAAAGTAGAACTAGACAAATTATCAAATGAAGAAAAAACTATCATCTATGATAGATATTATAAAGATTTAACACAAAGCGAAGTATCAAATAGTTTAGGTATGAATCAAGTTCAAGTCTCGAGAAAAGAAAAAAAGATTCTACAAAAATTAAAAACTAGACTTTAGACATAAACATTAATTGTTTGTGTCTTTTTGTATAATAAAATATTTTTTAATCATACTAATATTGGTGATAATATGAAAAATGAAAAATATGAAAATATTGTAAATAAGTATAAAGCACATGAAAACCGTACTCTAAACGCATTCATGGCTTTTATTGTAGGAGGATTAGTTGGACTTTTAGGGGAGGCTATAATAGAGTTTTTATGTATGAAGTTTCATATATCAAGAAGTGAAGCATCAACATTCATGATAGTAATATTAATTTTTATTGGGTCATTATGTACAGCATTAGGATTTTTTGATAAGTTAGTAAATTTTGCAAGATGTGGATTGTTAATTCCAATAACAGGATTTGCTCATTCAATGACAAGTGCAGCACTAGATTATAGAAAAGAAGGACTTGTTACAGGAATAGGTGCTAATATGTTTAAACTAGCAGGAACAGTAATAATTTATGGAGTAGTATCAGCTTGGTTTTTTGGTACTATAAGATTACTAATAGGGGAGTGATAACATGACTTTTAAATTTAATAATGTTTATGTAGAAAACACATCTACTGTTGCAAATGAATATGAATCAAAAGGACCTCTTGCAAAATACTTTGATAAAAAATATGATGACTTATATTGTGGAGAAAAATCAATTGAAAAAGCAGAAGTTAGAATGTTAAAAGATAGTATACAAATATTACTTAAGAAAACAAACCTTACTAAAAACGATATAGATTTAGTTTTATCAGGCGACTTAAACAACCAAATTACTTCATCAACATTTGCATCAAGTTGGATGAATACTCCATTTCTTGGACTTTATAATGCCTGTGCAACTAGCATGGAAGGAGTAATAATAGGTTCTTGTCTAATTGACGGAAAAAAGATACAAAATTGTATAGCATCCACAAGTTCACATAATATGACAAGTGAAAAACAATTTAGAAATCCAACAGAGTATGGAGGACCCAAACCAAAAACAGCAACATTTACATCAACTGGTGGAGCAGCTATTCTTCTTACTAATAAAAAAACAGATATAAAAGTAGAAAGTGCAACTATAGGTCGTATTGTAGACTTAGCACAAAATGACCCTAATAACATGGGAGCTGTTATGGCGCCAGCTGCAGCAGATACGCTTTCAACACATCTAAAAGATCTTGGAAGAACACCAGAAGATTATGATTTAATTTTAACAGGTGACTTAGGATACTTTGGAAAACAAATTTTAACAGATTTCCTAAAACAAGAATACAAAATAAACTTAACTAAGAAAAATTATAATGATTGTGGAGTAATGTTATACGATTTAAAAAAACAAACAGAAGTAATGGCTGGAGGTAGTGGACCAGTATGTAGTGCTTTAGTAAATTATAGTTATATTTATAAAATGTTAAAGGAAAAGAAACTAAAAAGAGTCCTATTAATTACAACAGGAGCTCTCTTCTCACCAACTAGTGTATTTCAAAAAGAAAATATTTTAAGTATAGCACATGCAGTAAGTTTGGAGGTAATATAATGCTTTTAATAAATTCGTTTTTATTTGCAGGTACAGTTTGTATGATAGCACAAATCATCCTAGATAATACAAAACTAACTCCAGGACATATTACAAGTATCTTTGTAGTAATAGGAAGTGCTTTAGATACATTTAGTATATATGATAAAATAATTGAAGTAGTAGGTGGAGGTGCAATGGTACCTATAACAAGTTTTGGACACTTACTAATTCATGGAGCACTTGCTAAAGCATCATCTATGGGACCACTTGGCATAGTTATGGGAATGTTTGATTTAACAGCATCAGGTATTACATCAGCTATTATATTTTCTCTTATCTTTGCAATTATTTTTAAACCAAAAAACTAAAAAAGAAAAAGTAGAACACTATTTCTTTTTTTGTGTCTACTTTTATCTTATAAATTCATTCTTTTAAATTGAATTTTCTTCTTTTTTAGTTAATTTTACAATTCCACATCCACTAGCTAAAAGTAATATACCAGATAATGTTAAATTAGTATTACTGTCATTAGCTGTATTAGGAACAGATAATGTTTGACCAGTAGTAGAAGCATTATTTGTAGAATTACTATTAGTTACAGAAGTATTATTTCCGGAATTATTGTTATTATTGTTATTGTTGTCATTATCATTTGGTATTACAGGTGTAGTATTTTCATCTTGCTTATTATTATCTTTATTATCACTAGAATCACTAGGAGTTACATCAGATGGTTTATTATCATCTTCATTATCGCTAGGATTGCTAGGAGTTACGTCAGATGGTTTATTATCGTCTTCACTATCACTAGGATTACTAGGAGTTGGTTCAGTAGTAGAAGGTTCATCAACAGAAGGCTCATCTGTGGAAGGTTCATCTACATTTGGTTCATCATCAACTATTGGTGAAGACAACTCTTCAACATACATCATATATCTATATAACTCACCATAATTATTTGACATTACATAATTATATGGATCTTCTATTTCTTTATCGCCAGGTTTCTTATCATTTGTAAATATTAAATATTGATCAAAATTTGGCATAAGATTAGAACGTGATGTAAATGTATGAGTTCCATTATCTACATTATAAATATATTGTGATTGATTATTCCAATCAACAGTATCAGTGTTAGCATCATAAACACCTGCTATTAACATTTGATCTAATCCAATAGCATTATTAGCTTCAGTTTCTTCTTTTAATAATTTTTGATCTCCACTAAATACATTAGCATAATCAGAATCATAAACTGAAGTATTATCAGGTAAAGTAAGTTTATATTTTACTGAGAAAGTAATAAGATATTTACCATCATTACCATCTTTTAAAGAATCTTTATTTACACTGGCAATATTTTCAGCGATTTTCTCTAAAGCTTCAGCACCACCATCAACATTAAGTTTTGTAGAAACAAGTGTATAACC
>CANQUW010000027.1 GCA_947627145.1 uncultured Bacilli bacterium | reverse complement strand
ATAAGTTATGTAAAAGAAATTATAAAAAATAATTATAATATAAAACCTATTTGTATAAAAAGAACAAATGATTATCATGAAAAAGAAATAACTAATACTATAACTTCTGCAACATCAATTAGAGAATCTTTAAAAAATAATATTGATATAAAAAACAATGTACCAAAATCAACTTACAAATATTTAAAAGAAACTACCCTACACTTTCAAGATGATTACTTTCCATTTTTAAAATATAAAATCCTAACAGAAAAAGATTTAAATATATTTAAAACTGTAGATGAAGGATTAGGAGATAAAATAAAAAAAGAAATATTAGATTCCAAAAATTATGATGAATTAATAAAAAAAGTAAAATCAAAACGATATACTTATAATAAAATAAATAGATGTCTAAATCATATACTTTGTGATATTAAAAAAAGTGATGTTGAAAATATGAAAGATATAGAATATATACGTATATTAGGTTTCTCTGATAAAGGAAAAAGGTATATCAACAAAATAAAAAAAGAAGTAGATATACCTATTATAGGAAACTTTTCTAAATGTAAAAATAAAATGCTTGAACTCGAACTTAAAGTATCAAGTATATATGCATCTACTCTAAATGAAGAGGAAAAAAATGAATTTATAAAAGAAGAATATAGACATCACCCATAAAGGAGGAATGAATAATGATAAAAACTAAAAATAAAGGAATACTTACTGTTATAAGTGGCCCAAGTGGTGCTGGAAAAGATACTGTAGTAAGTGAAGTTATGAAAAAAAATAAAAATACTTGGCTTTCAGTATCATGTACAAGTAGAAGTCCCAGAGGAAAAGAAAAAGATGGAGTTAATTATTATTTCTTATCAAAAGATGATTTTGAAGAGAAGATAAAAAATAATGAACTACTTGAATATGCAGAATATGCAGGAAATTACTATGGTACTCCAAAAGAACATATTGAAGAGCATTTAAACAAAGGAGAAGATGTCTTCCTAGTTATAGAAATACAAGGAGCATTAAAAATAAAAGAAATGTTACCTGAAACCTTATTCATTTTTATACTACCACCAAGTATGAAAGAATTAAGAAATAGATTAGAAAATAGAAAAACAGAATCAAAAACGAAAATAATTGAAAGATTTAAAACTGCCTATAAAGAAATAAATGAAGTTACTAAATATAACTATGTTATAGTAAACGATGAAGTAAAAAAAGCTGCAGATAAAGTAAATGCTATACTTACTGCAGAAAGACTCCGAGTTGATAGAATTGAAGAAGTTTTTGTAAAAAATCCAGAAGAAGAAATGCATGAATTACTTTTAAAATATGAAAAAGATTTTATAAACGAAGATGTAAAAATAGATTAAAAAAGAACCTTTACATAAAGTAAAAGTTCTTTTTTTTTACATTTCAATTACTCTTAAAAGGTTTGTAGTATGACTTTCTCCAAGTGGAAATCCTCCAGTTAAAACAAATTTTTCTTTATCTTTTATATTATATTTTTCTCTTAATATATCCTTAGTATAATAAATCAAATCTTCTGTTCTATCAAACCTTGGAACAAGACAAGTTTCAACTCCCCAGTTCAATGCTAAAGTTCTAGCAACTTCTTTAGTTGTACAAATTGCAAGTATAGGACGAGTTGGTTTAAGATTAGAAACACGTCTTGCAGTATAACCACTCATAGTAGCAGCAACTATCATTTTAACATCAATAAATTCTGTAAGTTCAACAACACTTCTAGCAATTGCATTAGTTATATCAACCTCTTCTTTTTTCTTTTTATACTTATCATATCTATAATGTTCTTCCGCATTTGCACAAATACTTGCCATATAACTAACAGCTTCTACTGGGTGACGACCAATAGTAGTTTCACCACTAAGCATAACAGCATCAGTTCCATCAAACACAGCATTAGCAATATCACTAACTTCGGCACGAGTAGGTCTAGCAGATGTATACATAGACGCAAGCATTTCAGTTGCAACTATACAAATCTTACCAGCTTCTCTACATCTTTTTATAATAGTCTTTTGAACAACAGGTAACTCCTCAAGAGGAATTTCAACACCCAAGTCTCCTCTTGCTATCATAATACCATCACTAAGTTCTATAATATCATCTAAATTATCTATACCTGTAGAACTTTCTATTTTAGAAATTACCATCATATCTTCTCTATTTTCTTCTTTAAGAATTTCTCTTAATTCCAACAAGTCTTCTTTTGATGAAACAAATGATAAAGCAAGAAAGTCTCCTCTATTACGACAAGCATAAATAATATCTTCTCTATCATCCTCACTAATAAAAGGAACACTAAGTTTAACACCCGGTACATTAATACTTTTCTTATTGCCAAGTACTCCACCATTTACTATTTCACAAGTAACTCTATCACTATGACATTTTATTACCACAAGTTTCATAAGACCATTCTCAAGTAATATAATATTTCCTTCTTTCAAGTCATCTAACACATTAGGATGATTAACACTAAATCTTTCTTCTGTACCAAGAACTTTTTCTTTTACTATATCAATTTCTCTTCCTTCAACAAGCTCAATAGAATCTCCTTCCATCATTCCACATCTAAATTCAGGACCACGAGTATCATATAAAAGTCCAATATTCTTACCAGTAATCTCTGTAACCTCTTTTACTGTTTTTATAGTATTTTCTTTTTCTTCAAGTGTTGCATGAGAAAAATTAATTCTCGCAACATCCATTCCACTCTTTACCATTTCACACATTACATTAGTATCAATACTAGCAGGTCCGATACTACAAATTATTTTTGTTTTCTTCATTATTTACCCTCCTTACACTTTTGGCAATTAGGACAATAATAAGTCCCTCTACCACCAACTTTAATCTTTAAAATTTTCTCTCCACACTCTTCACAAACCCCATCTTTTTTTCCGTGAACATGAAGTTCATTTTGAAACTTACCATGTACTCCCTCACTAGATGTAAAACTTTTAATAGTAGTACCACCAAGTTTAATCGCATGTTTTAAAACATCACGAGTATTTAAAACAATATTATTACAATCTTCAATACTTAAATCATAAGCCTTTTCCATTGGATTAATATGAGATAAAAATAATATTTCATCAGCATAAATATTACCAATACCCGCAATTATACTCTGATCAAGCAATACTGTTTTAATAGGTAATCTCTTACGACAAAATTTATCCATTAAATAATTACCATCTAACTTTTTATCATCAAACTCATAACCTAAATTTTTAAGAGGTAATACTTTATAAACATCATCCTTAGGAAGTAAATACATTTTCCCAAACTTTCTAACATCATGAAATCTCATTTCTTCCCCATCAGTAAAAGTAAATATTACATGTTCATGTTTATTAATATCATCTCCCTTTTTTCTAAAGAAAAACTTACCTTCCATACGTAAATGTATTAAAAGTGAATACTCACTAAAATTAATAACAATAAACTTACCTCTAGTAGTAATACTTTTAATAGTTTTACCTATTAATTTTTCTTTAAATTCCACTGGAGTAGGAGTTGCAATAATATTATCCCATAAAACATCTACATCACTAATAGTTTTACCTATTATCTTCTTTTTTAAACTAGCTACTACTGTAAGTACTTCTGGTTTTTCAGGCATAAACTTCACCCTCTTTACATTATATTAAAAAAAATCCAAAATGTATTGTAACATATATAATTTTATATGTATAGACCTTTTTTATTTTACATTACAATTTTAACATAAAAATACAAAATAAAGAATGAAATTAATCACTCTTTACATATTTAATTAACTATCTAATAGTCCTTATCCAACATATTTCTTAAAATCAAAACGTTCCACATCTTTATCTTCAAGCTCTGGCAAGGGATATTCTTTATCTTCATAATTACTTTCAATAACATTATCTAAAGTTATAGTTTTCTCAATATTATCAAAAGCTACCATAGACTTATATTCTTCATGTAGTATATCTTTTGTTCTAACAGTACTAATAAATCTCATCTTCCCCCTATTAGCCATTTCTATCATTTCATCAATGAATTCAATTTTTCCTAAATTATCAATTCCATCAAGTATAAAAGTCATATCTTTTTTATAATTATCTACAACATCTAAGACTTGCTCTAACAAAATATTTGTAAGATATTTATATGGCTTAGATCCAATAATAAATATACATATTTTTTCATCATCTTTAATATTAGAAACTTTAAAATTACTACTTGCAAACATCTTAACAAGTCCAGGTCTTGAAAAATATAAATTCAACCTTTGTCTAACAACAGAAAGTATACTTCCACGAGTTTCAACAGGTGCAAAAACAACAGGAGATAAAGTTATATAAATAGGATCCATACAATCAATACCTTTAAGATATTCCATTAAATAATTACTATCCTTATATTTATCTTCACCATCATTCATAACCATTAATGTAGAATAAAAGTTGATAGCAGACATATCCCCCTCTTCTTTAGCAATTTTTAAAAGTATTAAAACAATGCCAGTAAAATAACTAGCAGCAGAATTAGACCAAAATGGATCATCTTGATCTGTTTTAAAAAGTTCATAACCCATATTTTGTATAAGTTCAACTGCTCTATCAACTTGTCCATTCATATAAAGATAATATATATACTCAATAGGATTCCATCCATTAGAGTGCATTGAATCTCTAAAATTAATAACCTTTATTTTATAATCATTATTTTTAAGTTCTTCTGCAAAATTATTATAATATTCTAGATTTTCATCATAAATTAATAAACTATTATTATTTTTAATCTCTTCTCTCATTTCATTAAATAATACATTTCTTGTTTTTCCAGTTTTACTTTTTCCAATTATTCCTATACTTCTTTCTTTCATAAATAAATCCTCCTAATTTTTTAAATATTTAATATCATAAACCTCATCTTTAATTTTACCATCACGAACTCTACTTCTAATTGAATCTAATTTTTTTATCTTTAAATTAACATCATCAATTTCCTTATAGAGTTCTTCTCTTTTTTTAACAAACAACTCATCACTAAAATTATTAAAATTATCCCTTATCTCTTCCAAACTAAAACCAGCTTCCTTAAGCTCACTTATAATTCTAGCATCCCTTAAGTTTTCATCTCCATAATATCTGTAACCAGTAAATATATCTACTTCTTCTGGAACTAAAATACCAATATCATTATAATATCTAAGTGTTCTAATAGAAAGTCCTGTAAGCTTAGAAAACTCTCCAATTCTTAACATAAAATCATTCCTTACATAAGATTATAACATATTTTCTAATAATAAACGATACCATTACCTCCCTTCACTAAAAATAATATCACTCTAGTAAACTGGAGAGTCAAACAAAAAATAGATTTATTTAAAAATCCATTCTTATATAAACAACAATCTTATGATAATACATCTATATCAACTAATTCATCATCATCAAATACAAGTTTAAATGTAAGCAAATAACTAGATTCTCCATTAAATAACATTTTATCCTTATACTTTATATATTTTAAAAACTCTATATCACACCATTTTTTAAGAAGATACATAATCGCAGTATTATGAGATACAATAGCAATTTTACATCCTCTATATTTATTTATTACACTCTTAAGAGCTTTACTCATTCTATCTCGTACTTCTTTTTGACTTTCACCATTACCTATTTTATAATTATCATCATTAAATTGCAATATTTCAAAGTTATCAGGTAACATATTCCAAGATAAAACACCATGTATTCTTTCATTAAATTCACTCATTACTTGAACCTCTAAATTACATCTATCAGCAATATATTTAGCAGTACCAATAGCTCTAGTATAATTACTAGAAATAACTACATCAATATCATCAAATTCATTTTTCTTACTATGCTCGTAAGCAAGTTTTTCTCCTTCAACAGATAAAATACTTTTTTCATTTTGCAAAAGTATAGAGTCATCACTAGATACATAATCAACCTTCAAAGTTTTAGAATGTCTCATCAAATAAACAACTGTTTTCAAAAAAATCACCTTCTTAAATCTACTAGTCTATCTTAATAGTATATATCTAAATTAAACATATAACAATCTAAACAAGTATTGTAAATTTTATCTAACGCCAATTTTCTTTTTATTATATTCTAAACATTTTTCTTCCAGCAACTTAAAATTGCAACACCTATTTTTTAACTTTTCAGTTACAAGACCATTAACATATCTATTATATAATCTTTTACTTCTATTATAAATTCTTTCATCATGACGATTTAACCAAGTAAGTTGTTCCTTTAACAATTTCTGATATTTTTTATCTACATCAGATAACTTTTTTTCATTTAAGTTGATAATAATTACATTTTCATCTAAAACTGGTATCATATTATTAAAATTAATCGCACCAAGTCTACCACCGTCAAGTTTTAAAAAATCTATTGTACTAGACATTTTTAAATGCTTAGGTTTAGGACTAGAAAGCGGAGCAAAATACATTTTTTCTTCTACAAAAAATAGCACACCAACAAAAGGTCTTAATTCTTTCTTGTTAAAATTATAAGGAACTTTATTATCAAATTTTCTTAAATAATCACAATATTTTGAATCAACTTTCACTAATTTTAACTCATTTTTTTTCAACTTGAACCACCATCTTTCTTATACATTTATTATATAAAACAAACTTGTGTACGTCAATACTTTTTGTTAACTTTATAAAAAAAGAAAAACTAGAGTGTGCTCTCTAGCTACTTTTTTCGGTCCCTGTTATAATCGGTCGGGAACACCGCTTTTTTAAGTTCCTGTTATAATCGGTCGGAATCACCGCTTTTTTAAGTTCCTGTTATGGTAGGTCGGAATCACCCGCTTTTTTATGTACTTTTTCAAGTACACATCAAGTATAACATATTTTTTACTTTTTGTAAAGATTATTTGGCTTCATACCAATCCTTTCCCTTTTCAATTTCTACTTTTAAAGGTACTTTTAATTTAACAACATTTTCTAACTTTTCACGAACAATTTTAACTACTTCATCTTCTTCACTTTCTAACACGTTAAATACAAGTTCATCGTGTACCTGAATAAGCATTTTACTTTTTAACCCACGTTTATTAAATTCATCAAAAATATCAACCATAGCCTTCTTTAAAATATCTGCAGCACTACCTTGAATAGGAGTATTAAGTGCAATCCTCTCTCCTGCTGATCTAATCATAAAGTTCTTACTACTAAGTTCTGGTATAACTCTTTTTCTATTCATTATAGTTTTAGCATACCCACATTTCTTAGCATCCTCTAACTCTTTCTTCTGATAAGTTTTAATATCAGGATAAGTCTCTAAATAATTATTCATAAACTCTTTAGCTTCCTTTATATCAACACCTAAATCTTCAGAAAGTCCAAAAGTACTCATACCATAAAGTATACCGAAATTAACAGCTTTAGCTTCACTTCTCATCTTTTTAGTAACTTCTTCTATAGGAATATGATGAATATCCGCAGCAGTTCTTGCATGTATATCCTCACCACTAGAAAAAGCCTTAATTAAATTTTCTGCGTTTGACATATGAGCAAACATCCTAAGCTCTATCTGTGAATAATCAAAAGACATAAGATAAGAATCAGGATCTGCCACAAAAGCCTTACGTACAAGTTTAGAATACTCTTGTCTAATAGGAATGTTTTGTAAGTTAGGACTAACACTAGAAAGTCTACCAGTTCTAGTTAAAGTTTGATTAAATACAGTATGAATACGACTATCACTTCTAACCTCACTAATCAACCCAACAGCATAATTAGTATATAATTTAGATAAAGTTCTATATTCTAATATCTTATCTATAATAGGATTAACAAATCTTACTTTATCTAAAACTTCTTTACTAGTAGAATATGTATTTTTCTTAATTCTCTTAGGATAAGGAATACCTAAAGTTTCAAAAAGTACTACTCCAAGTTGCTTAGGAGACATTATATTAAAAGTACATCCAGCATCATCGTAAATTTCTTGTTCTAGTTTTTTAATCTTTTCATCCAACTCTTTACTCATATCTTCCAAATATTCTTTATTAACTAATATTCCAGTCATTTCCATATCCGCAAGAACTTTTGCAAGTGGCATTTCTACATCATAGAAAAGTTCTAACTCTTCATCTTTTTCTAATTTCTTTATTATCTCATCTTTACTCTCATATATAAATCTAGCTTTTAAAACACTAAGATTACGAATATAATCTATATCTCTTTCAATTGGTTTTTTTAAACTACCATAAGCCTCCCCATAACTTGTAATATTAAAATCAAAATAATTAGCCGCAAAAGAAATATCATCTTTAACAGTATAATCAAGTAAATACATAGCAATCATAGTATCAAAATCCATATTACAAGAAATACCTAAAGCATTTAAAAGTACTATATTTTTCTTGAAATCATAAGTTGACTTAGATGTATCATTACAAAATAAATCTTTATAATTAACTAAGTCTTTTGGCTCTATAAAATAACCGTTCTTCCCATCATAAATACCACAACCTATAATAGAACCTTTACTATAATTTTCTCCAAGAACCTCTAAATAAATTGAATATGGATGACTACTATCAAGTTTAGAAATATCTAAAATATTAGTTGTTAAATCTTTAGGTTCCTCTGCCTTAACATCTAATTTTTTAAGTAAAGAGTTAAATTCTAAATCTTTTAATATATTAACATATTCTTTATAATTTACTCCCTCGTATTTTAAATCGTTTAATGTAAAGTCGAGAGGAACATCTCTATAAATTGTTGCAAGATCATAACTCATATAAGCATTATCTTTATCATCAATTAATTTCTTTTGTACTGCCCCTTTAATATCATCAATGTTTTTATACAAATTATCTATTGTTTTATATTCAGAAAGTAGTTTTATAGCAGTCTTCTCACCAATCCCTTTTACACCAGGAATATTATCAGAAGAGTCTCCCATCAAAGCTTTAAGATCTATCATATTAATTGGTTCAATTCCACCATAAGTCTTTTTAAACACTTCTTTATTCATACGAATATAATCAGATTGTTTTAAAAGTTTTACTTCAACCTCATCACTAATTAATTGAAGTAAGTCTTTATCACTACTTACAATTGTTGCGATAAACTCATCCTCTTCATCTACAATACGTGCAAGAGTACCAATAATATCATCAGCTTCAAAATTATCAATTTCAAAATGTTTAATTCCTAAAGCATCAAGTACTTCCTTTGCAACTGGAAATTGAAGTTTTAATTCCTCTGGCATTTCACGACGACCAGCTTTATAACTATCATACTTCTCATGTCTAAAAGTTTTACCTTTATCAAAAGCAACTAAAATATATTCAGGTTTTTCTTCATCAATAATTTTATTCATCATATTAATAAAACCATATAAACCATTGGTAGGAAATCCCTTAGAGTTTTTCATAATAACTCCACTATAACTAGTTGCATAAAAACTTCTAAATAATAAATTATTTCCATCTACTAAAATTACTTTTTTCATAACTAACACCTTCTTCAATTTAATTATAACATATAAAGAATTGTTTTGAAAAAAAGTTTAGGAATTACTACGAACTTCCAGTGAAAATACTGAAAGTGCTTCATTCCCTTCTCCATTAGAATTATCAAGTCTCTCAATGCGGTCACTCATTGTAAAAGCACACATAAGTAACACTAAATAAATAGCACCAAAAATTAATCCTTTCTTTAATACTTTTTTCATAATCACATCTCTCCTTTCTTTCATGATTTAATCATAACACATACACTTGTTCGTGTCAACAATTCCAAAAACGTTTGTTTGACATTTTACATTTTTTATGTTAACCTAGATACATAAGGAGGAAGTAATATGGAAAAACTTACAAGACAACAAAAAAACGTTTTACAAATTATTAAAAAATCTATTGCCAAACATGGCTATCCACCTACTGTAAGAGAAATAGGACGTGCCGCTGGATTATCTAGTCCTGCTACTATCCACTTTCATTTAAAAAAACTTGAAGAAAAAGGATACATTAACAAAGGAAATGGATTAAACAGAACTATTGAAGTCCTAGTACCTAATGAATTCATAGATAAAGAAGAAAAAGTATTAGAAGTACCTCTACTTGGTAAAGTAACAGCTGGTACTCCAATAGAAGCTATCGAAATACCTGACGAATATTTCCCATTACCTACAAATTTAATTCCTAGAAAAGAAGAAGTATTTACTTTAAAAGTAAGTGGAGAATCAATGATTAACGTTGGTATTTATGACGGAGATATCTTAATAGTAAAACGTCAACACATTGCTCGTAATGGAGATACTGTTGTTGCAATGAACAACGAAAATGAAGTGACTGTAAAAACTTTTTACAAAGAAGATGGTTATTTCAGACTACAACCTGAAAACGATACAATGGATCCAATAATCTTAAAAGATGTAACTATTCTTGGAAAAGCTATTGGTCTTTACAGAAAATTTTAAAATAAAAAATCCTTAGTTTAAAGGATTTTTTATTTTACTATTTAACATTTCTCATATTGCCTATAAAGTCTTCATATTTTTTATTACGCTCATTAACATAGTCATCATATTTATGTTCATCTAAATTTTTTATAACTTGAACATAAACATCATTTCTATTTATTTTTTCTAACTCTTCTTTTATTTTAATTAATATATCATCATTATAAAAATCATATAAATCTTTTTTTAAAACTACATACTTTCCTATACTCTCGACTATTTCTTCTCCTGTATTAAAGTCATAAAATTTATTTTTATAAAATTCATATTCTTCGTTATTGGAATTAGACAATGAATTAATTGCTTTTTCTAAATAATCTGACATTTGATTTATATATGAATTATAAATCAAAGGAGTATCTTTATATTCCTCTTCAAATTTATCACTTTTTTCACGAAAATATTTTTTCATATTTTGTGTTTCATTTATAAAAAATTTTCTTTTATGTTCCTTTTCTTCTAAAAATTTTTTTGTTTCATCATCTGTCATACCAGCAACACGTTCTTTAATTTCTTTTGCTATAGTATCTTCTTCATAATTATAACCGCTATCTTCAATAGAAACATCATATCCTAAATTTTTAATAACTTTATTATAAGTTACTAAATTAGGAATAATAGCAGTAACATAAGAATTAATTCCAGTTTTCTTTTCTTCCTCAAAAGATTTTTCTTTATAAAACTCAAAAACTTTTTTAATATCTTTATCAATAGAAAAATCATTTAATTCTCTTTCAATATCTTTATACTGTTCCAAATAATAAGATGCTTCATGTAACAAACTATCAAATTTACTCTTTTTCATATTACTATAATAATGCTCATCTAAAAAATTACCATAATCATATAATTTTTTAATTCCTTTTTCTAATTTATCACTTAAATAATAATTTATCATCGAATATAAAAGTTGACAATATTTATTATCAACACCTTTTTTCTTAAATATTTGTCCTATCTCTACTATTTTATTATTATGAGTAATGGCAATATTATAAAGTTTCATATCCTTATTTAATTCTTTTATAGGTTTAAGCCTATCATAACCTACATCCATATTTTTTATTCTTCTATTTTGAGCCTCTTTTTCATTTAAAATTTTCAATATAATCACCTATCCTCTATAATATTATATAAAAATCTTATATAATTTTCAATCTAAAGAAAAACTCTTAAATAATTTTAAGAGTTAATAAACTTAGATATAACATAACCTGCTATCATAAGACCTGCACTACTAGGTACAAAAGCACAAGAGCCAAGTCCTTCGCACTTTATAGGCAACTCAGTAGATGATAAAACATCTAAATCATAACCTTTCTCTTCATCCCTCATAAATTTTCTAATAATACGAGCAATTGGATCATTTACAGTTTTCTTAATAGAAGTAATTAAAAGCTTAGAAGGATCCATCTTTTTTGCAGTACCCATAGATGAAATAATAGGAATGTTATTTTTTAAACATTTATCAATTAAAATCTTCTT
>CANQUW010000026.1 GCA_947627145.1 uncultured Bacilli bacterium | reverse complement strand
ATTTATATATTAATTTCGTAGGAGATTCGCTTTCATCAAAAAGTCCACAAAGTGACGTTAGCAGAAGTTGCTCATACCATCTTCTATGCTCCACAATATGTTGCGATTGAGAAAGGATATTTTGAGGATTTAGGAATTGACTTAGATCTTACTCTAGCAAGTGGTGCTGATAAAGTTACTGCTGCTGTGTTAAGTGATGATGCTGATATTGGATTCTGTGGAAGTGAAGCTACAATTTATGTTTATAATGGAGATGAAAAAGATTATTTAAAAACTTTTGCACAAGCTACTCAAAAAGATGGAACATTTTTAGTTTCTAGAGAAAAATATAAGAATTTTACTCTTAATGATTTGAAAGGAAAAACTGTTATTGGTGGTCGTGCTGGTGGTATGCCTGAGATGACATTTGAGTATTCATTAAGAGAAAATGGAATTGACCCTACAAAAGATGTAAACATTGATACGTCTGTTGCTTTTCCTGCGATGAGTGGATCATTTATTGGAGGTAATGGTGACTTTGTTACATTATTTGAACCTAATGCTACTCAAGTAGAACAACAAGGTTATGGTCATGTAGTTGCTAGTGTTGGAGAACTTGGTGGAGTTGTACCTTATACATCTTATAGTGCAAAGATTAGTTATTTGAAAAAAAATGAAGATGTTATAAAGAACTTTACTAAAGCAATTCAAAAGGGACTTGATTATGTTCATAGTCACAGTGATAAAGAAGTTGCTAAAACTATTCTTAAACAATTCCCTGATACTTCACTTAATGATATTGAAAGTGCAGTAAAACGTTATAGAAAAATAGAGGCTTGGCCTAAAACAACTAAATTTAGCAAAGAGAGTTTTGATCATTTACAAGATATAATGATTGATGCTAAAGCAATAGATGCAAAAGTATCTTATGAAGACTTAATGTATAATGAAAAATAATATTTTAGAAATATCACACTTAAAGAAATTCTATCATGATAAGTCTGGCGAAACAGAAGCATTAGAGGATGTTACATTTAGTGTTAAAGATAAAGAGTTTGTATCGATTATTGGACCTTCTGGTTGTGGAAAGTCTACAATACTTTCGATACTTTCTTCGTTAGAGGAATCTTCTGGTGGAGATATTAAATTTAATAAGAAAGATATAGTAATAGGTTATATGTTACAAAAGGATTTTTTATTTCCTTGGAGAACAGTTTTAGAAAATTGTCTTATAGGACTTGAAATTAATAAAACCTTAAATAAAGAAAATAAAGAATATGTTTTAAATTTATTAAAGACTTATGGACTTTATGAATTTAGAAATAAATATCCTGATAGTTTATCTGGTGGAATGAGACAAAGAGTTGCACTTATTAGGACCCTTGCTGTAAAACCTGATATCCTACTTCTTGATGAACCTATGAGTGCACTTGACTATCAAACTAGACTTGCTATTAGTGATGATATTTATAACATTATAAAAAAAGAAGGAAAGACTGCTATTATGGTGACTCACGACTTGGCGGAAGCTATTTCTATGAGTGATAGGATCATTGTACTATCTTCTCGTCCTGCAGTAGTTAAAAAAATTTATGATATAAAACTTACTGATAAGAAAAATCCTATTCATAATAGAAAAGCAGTAGAGTTTTCTGATTATTATGATAAGATTTGGAGGGATTTAGATGTACACATATAGCGAGGAACATATAAAGTATTTAAAAAATATAAAAAGAAATAAAATATTTATTACTATTATGAGGATATCTATAATTTTAGTATTTTTAATACTTTGGGAAGTTTTAGCTAGATTTAAAATGATTAATACATTTTTATCATCTTCTCCAAGTCATGTTATTTCTACTGTTTCATCTTTGATTAATGATAATAGTTTGTTTTCTCATATTGGTATTACTTTATATGAAACAGTTCTTAGTTTTTTAGTCGCATCTTTAATTGGGTTTATAATTGCATCAATGCTATGGTGGAATAAGACACTTGCTAAAATAGTTGATCCTTATCTTACAGTTTTAAATTCTCTTCCTAAAGTAGCACTTGGACCTTTAATTATTATTTGGGTTGGTGCTAGTGTTAATTCTATTATTTTTATGGCTCTTCTTATCTCGACATTTATTTCTATAATAAATATTTATAATGGTTTTATATCTACAGATATTGGCTTTATAAATTTATTAAAATCTCTTGGTGCTTCTAAAAAAGAAATATTTTTTAAAGTTATTATTCCAAGTAATTATAGAACTTTAATTAATACCATGAAAGTTAATGTTAGTATGAGTTTGATTGGTGTAATTATGGGAGAATTACTTGTTTCAAAAAAAGGGCTTGGTTATTTAATAATGTATGGTTCTCAAGTATTTAATATTGATTTAGTTATTACATCTGTTGTTATATTAGGTGTTATTTCTTACCTTATGTATTTTATTATTTCTAAACTTGAAGATAGAATCAGAAATTAAACTTAAAAGCAGTTATTCGTTTTTGAATAACTGCTTATTTTTATGGTTCATGTAAATTGCTGTATAAATACTTTTTAAAAAGTGAATTTATTTATTTTTTGTGATATTATTATGTTAAAGAAAGATAGGTGTTTGTTGTGGATGAAGAGATAAGAAAAATGTTAGAAGCACATGGTGTATTTGATAAACATGATAGAGATAAAGTTGTTCAAGCATATAAAGATGTTTTACAAAATCAAGAAATTGAAGATAAAGTTGTCTATGAGGATATTGAAAATAAAGTTATTGAACCAAGTGAAGAAATTATTGAAGAAAAACAGGAAAAAGAATTTTATAGTGATAAGAAAAAGATTACAGAAAAAGATTTATTTAGATTAAATAATGATGGTGTTTTGATTGTTAATGAAAAATATAGAGAAAAGTTAAATGAATATGATTTAAGTGATATTGATTGGACTGATGTTGACGTGCGTGGTCTTGATTTTAGAAATACTAATCCAAAAAAATTAGATCCTCAAAAAGTTCATAGAAAAAGTCTTAAAGATACAGATTTTTCTGTTACAGAAGAAAACGCCGATACATATTTAATAAAAAAAGATTGGAACTTTGATGGAGTCGATATAACTGGTGCTAATTTATCTAATCCTACAACAATTGATTCTTTTAATGTTCCAAAATCTATTATAGATGCTAAAATGGATTATGATGCATGGAAGAACTTACCTAAACAATTTCAAATACAAATAATTAAAGATGATAAAGTAGATGAGGAAATTATAAATAGAGCATATGAAAATGCTACTAATAGAATTAATGAGAATGTAAAACAAGAAGAACATGATGTTAGAGTAGTTGCTTCAAATGAAATGAAGCAAAGACCAAAAGCAAAGGTTTTAGTTAAGACAAACAATAATCGTCCTAATGCTTTTGTATCTACAATTGTATTTCCTTTTATTGTATTTTCTTTAGTATTAATAATGACAATATTTTTCTTTGTAATAATTATATAAAAATAATAAGCAACTAAATTATTTTGCTTATTATTTTATAATTTTTTCTATCAATTTATGCATTTCTGTATATGGATTAACTTCTACCATTTGAAGGTTTTTATGATTTTTAGTTTGAAACTTTTCTAATTTTTTAGCATTTTTTATAGCGGTATTAGTATTTTTGTTTATCTCTTTATAAATATTGCGATTCTTTTCATATTTAGGATAATATTTTTTTAACTTCTTAATAACTTCATCATTACTCATAGTTGCGGTTGTATATTCATAATGAAGTAAAAACCATAACTCTATACATGGAGTTGATACTATTGGTATTATATTATGTTGTTTTGCTATGTCTATAGCTTCTTTTATTTGTTTGTTTTTATTTATATTTGTATCTAAATCAAATACAACATAGGCTTTATCATCTTCTTCTAAATCTAAGTTTAAGTCTTTATACTTTCTTATTGCTTGTTCTACTAAATTAATTGGATCTGTTTCATTTCCTGGTACTACTTTAATAACAAAGTCTTTTTCTCTACTTGAAAAATTATTAATATAATTTTTTTCAGTTTTATTATTTCCTTCTACTGATACTAGTATTACTCTTTTAGATTTGCGGTTATTTTTATTTCTTCTTCTGTCTTTACTCATAATATCAAATCATCTAAACTATTATTTAAAAATGGAATAGCACCATATCTTCCAAGAAGATATCCTTTTTCTACATTTTCATTTTTTCTTACAGAAAAGTCGTCTAGTGGATAAATTGTGCTTGATCCATCTTTATCATTTTTTTCTGCAAACCATATTTGATCTCTACGTAATAATTCAAGATCTAATAAATTAGTATCATGTGTATTAAAAATTAGTTGAGCACCATTTTTATTTATTTTTTTATCGTTAAAAATTTCTACAATATACTTTACTAAAAATGGATGTAGGCTTTTATCAAATTCATCTATAATTAATATTTTTTTATTATCTAGGACATCTTTAATAACAGGTATAAAAGAAAATACTACTTGTGTTCCAAGAGATTCTTCTTCTATTTCTAATTCATATTCGTTTCCACTTACAACATGTTTTGTATTTATCTTAAAGAATTTTGTATCAGCAGGAACAAATGATTTAATTAATTCAGGAAGTTTATTTATTTGATCTTCCGTTAATTTTCTTTCAATAACGTTATATCCTTTTATATTAAAGTCTGCTTTTTCTAAAAATTTCAATGCAAATTTTTCTAATTTTTTATCTTTATCTTTTGCATACATGCTATATGAATAATTAGTAATTTGTTCATAAGATAAAACTACTCCTAATTTTTCAGTTAAAAAATCATATGCTGGTTTTGTTTTTTCAAAATTCCAGTTTGTTGCGGTTGTGATAAAGAATTTATTATCTGTATTTTTATTTTTTATATCATTAAGTATTTTTTTATCAGATTCATTAAAAGAATATTCACTTACTTTTTTACGTTCAAATATTTTTGCGGGTCTACCATTTGGATAATACATTAAATATTCTTCATATATTTTTTCTTTATCAGCTTTAAAACCATATAAGTATCTTATATTATCAATTATAAATTTTATTTCAAATTCACTAGGTTTATTAATTGTTTTTTTATCTAATTTAAATGGCTTGATTGGTAGTTTAGTATTAGGGTCAAAAAAATTAGAGTTTTTTATCATATGACTAATTAGACTTAAGATTTGAAATAAATTTGTTTTTCCAGATGCATTTGCACCATATAATGCAGTTGTTTTTAATATGTTTTGTTTTTCTGATTTAACAAAATTTTCTTTCAAAGATTTATCAGATGATGCAACCATGCTAAAAGTATTTTTATCTTTAAATGAAAGAAAGTTTGTAACACTAAATTCAATTAACATAATAACCTCTCTCTCCTTTTATACTAGTATTATATGTAAATTTTTACGAAAAATCAATATTTTTCAATAACTATTTTGCAATTTTTGCAAAAAAAATGCAAAAATTGCATTTTAATTGTTTAATTTTACTATTTATTCATTTCTTTTATGGCTGTAGTTGCTGCAGTACTTCCATCATTTACTGCTGTAGTTAGTTGTCTTAGTTCTTTTTCTCTTGTGTCACCTGCAACATAAATACCTTCTGTTTTTGTATGTACTCCATCTATTGATTTTATGTATCCTTCATCAGATAAATCTACTACGTTTTTAAATATTTCATTATTAGGATTTTGTCCTATAGCAATAAATAATCCATCTATTATTAATTCTTTTTCATTTTCATTATTATCTTTAATTATAATTTTTTCTAGTTTTTCTTTTCCTATAATTTTTATAACATTAGAGTTTAATATTAATTCTATATTATCTTTTGTTTTTACTTCTTCTACTAGTTTTTCTTCTCCTCTGAATTCATCTCTTCTATGAATTAGATAAACTTTTTCTGCAATATCTGATAAGTATAAAGCATCTTCTAAAGCAGTATTTCCTCCACCTACAACTGCAACTTTTTTATCTTTGTAAAATGCTCCATCACAAGTAGAACAATAGGACACTCCTTTTCCAATTAGTTCTTTTTCATTTTCAATATTTAATTTTCTATTAGTTGACCCTGTTGCGATGATTACTTTTTTAGCTTGATATTTATTTTTATTTGTTATTACAGTTTTATCATTTTCAATTTTTTCTACAGTTTCAAAATTTATTTCGGCACCTAAACTTTTAACTTGATTATATAGAGTTGTTGCAAAGTCAAATCCACTTATACTCTTTATACCTGGATAGTTTTCTATTTTACTAGCATCTATTATTCTTCCACCATAACTTTTTGCTTCTATAATTAAAACTTTTTTATTTGCACGTCTTAAATATAAAGCACTTGTAAGACCTGCTGGTCCTGCTCCTATTATAATTACATCATACATATTATCACCCCTATTTCTTTTAAATGTTATACGAAAAACAAATTTCTAAATAATCTTTATTTCCTATCTTTACTTTTCTTTCTTTTATTATTTTTCCACCCATTTTATTATAGAACTTTTTAGACTTTTCATTATCTTTTAAGCACCATAAAATCATATGTTTTTTATTTTCTTTTTTAAACTCTTCTACTACATATTTAAATAATTTTGTTCCAATGCCATTACCTTTTAATTCAGGTTTTACATAAATTGCACTTATTTCACAATCTGCATTTTCTATTTCAGGAGAAAATTTATTATTAAACACATATCTACAAAAACCTACTACCTTATTATTTAATTCTGCGACAATAAATCCATTCTCCATATAAGTTTCTTTTAAATGATTTATTCTTCTATCATAGTCGTTGTTTAATTTATTTAGATGTTCTTCATCAATTATATTTTTATAAGCGTCTTGCCATCCTTTAATTCTTATTTCTATAACTGACTCTATATCTTCTTCTTTTATATTTCTTACTATTATGTTTTTCATTAGTTAGACTCCTTTAATTTTTTTCTTATCATCTTGTGTTTTATAGAAAACGAATTCTCCTTTTTTTATTCTTTCTATATCTTGTTCTTTTAAATAGTTTTCATTAAACCATTTCTTGGTATTTTCAATTATCATATCTGAATCTTGATAAAGTATATCTGGATTTTTAACATAGTAAATTAGTTTATCATGTGGAATATTTTCTAACATATATTTTCCAATGGTGTATGCAGTTGGATAATTATTTTTAAGAGATTGAAAATTATTACTTAGAGATTCTTTATCATATTTTATATCTACAATCTTATAATAAGGATTACCTAAATTGGTTGCGAGTGCTTCCCAAAACCAAGAAATAACTTTGTTATTAGTAGTAACTTCTTTTTGACAAATATGTACGTATTCATGTAGAATTATTTTTAAATATTTTTCCATTGTTATATCTTTATGTTCATGTGTTTTTCTACATTCATTAATATCTAACATATTAATATTACCATCATATGTATCTCCGTTCATCCAATCATAATATTTTTCTACATATGGCTCTAAATGTTTTTTATATTCTTCTATACTACTCCATATTTTTATTTTTTGTTTTTCAGATAACTTTTCCAAGTCAAAGAAAGATAATATTCTTTTTCCTTCTGTTTCTAATGTTTCTACTAAACTATCTAGATAATCATATTCTTTATCATATTCTATTATAAAATTATCTTTTTCTTTTAACATGTCTTTCTCCTTTTATTTGAACCAGAAATTATTAAAGTCATATTTTAATACGCGATATACCATATACTTATTCATTTTAGCAGTATACTTTCTAATTAAGTTATGATTCTCATCATACTCTGCAAAAACTCCTGCAGTACCTGAATCTGTTACAACATTTTTATTAGGCATAGTTTCAACACTACTTACAATGCCTGAGTATTCTATTGGGAAACTATCTACTAATTCAAAAGTTTTATTATGTTCATTTACTTTATAAACATAGTAATAAGATTCATCACCTTTAAATGGATTATTATTTTCTATACCAACATTTTTATAATCAAATTTAGGTTGACTATTAGACACACCATAGTTATTATCAAAGAATGTTAGATAGAACTCTCCATCTGTTTCTCCTTCACTGTATCTAACACTATGTTGCCCTGCATGTATTTTAAAGTCTCCTACTTTTTCATATACTAAATCTTCAAAATCAGTTCCTTTCCAAAATTCATTATTAGATAAAATATATTCTACTTTTGGATCTGTTTCTAAATTAGATACTTTTAATATAGATGATGTTTCTCTACTACTTAAGAATACATCTCCATTTACATATTCAATAGAGTTTAGATGTAACCAATCAAGTCCATCTTCTCCTTCATCTCTTTGGCTTTTAGTATCTAGAGTACAAGTTTTTACATAACTTTTAAATATATCTTCAAAGTCAACTACCTCTGTTACTTTTCCTGTTTTTCTATCTATTTTAATAATACAATCTTCTTCTGTTTTCTTTTTAGTGTTGTTTGCGAGTACTAAAATATTTCCTTCTTCATCAAAAGTATAATCATGGTGAAGTTGATAATTACCTGTACGATATATTTTAGTTACACGACCTAAATTATTTATCTCTGCTATTCTTTTTTGAGAAATACTGAAATACATTTTATCATTATCAAATAAAATTCTATGAGCACGATAACCTATTATTGGAGTTTCACTTCTCATTACTCCATCATTATCATATAAAGCAAGATAATCTTGTTTGTCACTATCATTTCCAAGCATTGCGAAAAGTCCATTACTCATTTCAATAGTACTATCTCCATTCTCTACTTTTAACTTTTCTTCTCCAATTACTTTTATATTACTTAAATCAATATTAAAATTATAACTTTTACTTTTTCCATTATCTTTATAATTTATAGTTACTTTATTTTTACTTTCAGGTATTAATCCTATTAATTGATATTTACTTTTATCATCTTTTTCTATGAGTGTTTTTGTAAAATCATTAATACCTTTTTTAGATGATGATATAGTATATTCTAATTCATTATAATTTTTACTATCTTTAAAATAAATATTTAATCCTAGTTCATTAGTACCATATGGATTATAAAAAACTATATAATCACCTTTCATGGATTCAATAAATGTATTTATTTTTTCATCTACTACTTGTTGGAATTTTAAATTGTAAATAGAAATATTATCATCTTTTTGTATTTTATAAATATTCTTTCCTAAAGATTTGTCTTCTACAATATTTACATTTTTTCTAATCCAATCAATATCCTTCTTATTATCTTCTAGTATTTTTTTATCAAGTATAAATATTAATCCTACTATTATGAGTAGTGCTAGTAGAGATTTTGTAATTAACATTACTTTTTCTTTTGTTTCTTTTTTCATTTTTTTCTCCTTTTTCAATCATCAAATATATCATAACATTTTTTTTAATTAATCTCTACAATTCTTTTAATTATGGGAAAATTTACATAATTTAAAAATCAACTCAATTTATTTAAGTTGATTTTATATTCGTGTTACTAAATTATTGAATTCATTCCAACCAATCTTTCCATCTTTTTGTAATCTACCTACTAATATTCCAGTAGATATATTATTTTCTTTAGAAAATTCTTTAATACTTTTTTCGGTATAAGTTTTATTTTCTTTTATAAACTCATTGTATTTTTTATCTGGAATTAATATATTTCTTGCATATCTATCTGCTTCTAATTCTAATTTGCTTTTTTTATCTTGCTCTTGATCTATAAACATTTCTTTTTTACTATGTTTAAGTAGATGTGCAAGTTCATGAAATAGAGTAAACCATAATATATCATCTCTTTTTCCTTTATCACTTATCATAATAATTGCTTTATTACAACTTTTTTTATAAGATACTCCATTGATGTAAGTATGTGGTAATTGAGGTTCATATACTAATGCTACTCCACATTCTGCTAAAAGTTTTTTTACTTTTTCATATTGTTCTAAAAAAGGACTACTAACAAGATCTCTAATTTCTTTAGTTGTATCTTTTAATAAATTTATATTAAAATCACAATATTCAACTTTGTTAGATTGTATTTCACCATATCTTAACCAACAATATAAAGATTCGAATGAAAAATTATCATTATCTTTTTTTCTATAAATTATTTTTTTCTTTAAGTCGGTATCAAAACAAAGTGATGCTACTGAAAAGAATTTTCTTAAATTTATTATTTTTTCAGTAGTATTTCTTGTTTTTTCTAGAAAATCCCAATTTCTGTTAGCCATTTCTTGATATGGAATATTAATTAAATATTTTTCTTCGTCTTTTATTTTTTCTAAATCTGTTTTTCGTTCGAGTGATTCTCTATAATTACTTTCAAGATTATTCCAAAAACTTGCAGGTATATCAAATACATACTCTAATTTAAGAGCAGTTGATTGAGTTATTGGAGCTTTACCTTTTATTATTTCATTAATTGTTTTTTTGTGAATTCCTGTTTTATTTGCTAAATCTTTTTGAGTCATGCAATGCACTTCAAGTAGTTCCTCAATTGTTTCTCCTGGTGCAATTACATATTCTTCAAAGTCTTTTATTTTACTCATAATGTTTAGACACCTCCGTTATTTTTATTTCTTTTATTTTTCTTAAATCACTTACTATTATTTTATTCTCTTTTGCACAAAAAATTAGTCGATATTCTCTATTAATATTTATAGCAAAGAAATCTTTTAACTTGCCATTTAGCTTATGTCTTCTGTAAGGTAGTGTTATTGGTACATCATTTAAATTATCAAAAGCTTTAAGTTCTTTTATTCTTTTAGGTAATTTTTTAGCTACATCTGTGCCATATTTTTTAACCAATTCACTATTGTACGTTGTCTCTTCACATAATTTTCTTAATTTTTCATTTTTATATGTCAATTCCATCTGGTGCTCCTTTCATTTTGGTTTACGTAATTGGTTAATTATATTTTATCACATTTTTACTTTTTGTCAATATTTTGATTAACTTTTTTCGTTAACAAAAAAAAGAAACTACTTGCTGTTCCTTTTTACTACTTCATTTAGTTTTTGCCATATTTTAACCATAGCATATGTATCTAGCTGACAATATTTAAGTAAGTTTTCTCTTACTTTTTCTTGTTCATTTTTTTCTAGATTTTTTAAATTTGCAAAAGTACTCATAGCTTCACTTCCATTATGAATCATATCTAGATTATGATAGTCTAGGTCTTTTTCATTTGGGAATAATGCTGGTAGAACATATTTAATAGAATAAGAACCTTCCATTTCTTTTTTATAATAATACCCTTTATAAAAAGGGATCATTAAGTCTTTTATATTATCATGAATATTTAATAAATGTTCACGTAAATCAGGATAAATATTTGCAAGATCTTTTATTACTCTTTTTTCAAAAGACATATTGTATGCAAGTACACATACGTCTTTTGGTATATCTTTCACAATAGTCTCCGCAAGTAATCTTCTTGGGTCTATTCCTGATTCTGATAAAAATTCTTTATGATGTAATTCTTTATTTTCTCCTTCTATAAAGTGAAGAGAATATTGAAAAGGTATTTGCATATATGGATAAACATCATCAAACTCAGGTATTGATTGCTGATATGTTTCAAAATCTAAAAAATACAAAGGATATGATAAAGTATTTAGAAATTCTTTTATTTGCTCCTTGTCTATTTTTTCTTTTTTATCATATAAAGTAAATTCTATTTGTCTTTTATATTTATCATTAATATTACTATTTAATAAATCTTTATAACTATATATACCTTGATGATATAATTTAAATTTAGATGTATTTCTTAAACCTCTTATATTAAATACATTATATTCTGGTAAGTGTTTTGTACAATATTTAAAGAATGGACAATCATATGGTTTTACACAATGAATACCTATATCAATATTAGGTTCATTTTTATTTTCCATACACATATCTATCTCTTTTATATTATTTATTATTTCATCTTGTTTACTATTTACAATATCAGTTACATCTTTTATTATAAATAATTTATTTAATTCTAGTTTTCCTTTTCTTATATATTTATTATTTATATAAACAAGAGATGCTTTAGTTACATTATAACCTAAACTTTTTAATATATATACTTGATATGATATATCATCTAAGTAAATATCTTTAATTTCAGTAGAACTTTTTACTTCATATATTTCTATATTTTCTTTTTTCTTAACTAATATATCTACACTACAGAAGTTATTTTTATAAGTAAATGATGCTTCTGTTATGGTTATGTTTTCTTCTTTCATTAATTTATTAGTATCTATAACCATTTGATTTAAGTTTTCATTAAACTCTATATCTTTATGTGGTGTAAATAAGTCTCTAGCAAGTTCTCCTACTTCAGTACCATTATCTAAAACAGATGTGTTATCAATATCTTCTTTTTCTTCACTTTTATTTTCTTCTAACCATAACATCTTTTTACATTGTACTGCATTACAATACTTACTTTTTGATAAATGCATGATATCACCTTCTATATATATTATAATAATAGATTTATTTTTAGTAAAGGACAAAATACAACATTATTTTACATGTAAAATAATTTCTTTTATATGTAAAAATGTGTTTTCTTTACACAAAAGAACACTTTATATTCTAAATACTGGTTGTATAATTTTTAGTGTGTGTAATGTGTTTAACATTATATACACTTTTTTCTTAATTAAAAAGAGACATATTT
>CANQUW010000025.1 GCA_947627145.1 uncultured Bacilli bacterium | reverse complement strand
TTAAGGTTAATTTATTATATAATAAAATGGAGAAGAAAGGGCTGATGGTATGAGTATTTTAGATAATAAAAAAATCCTAATAAAACAAATTAAAAAATCTAAAAAAGTGTTTTTGATGGGGCATAAAAATTTAGATTTGGATGCTATTGGTGCTTGTATTGGAATAGCTTTGATAGTAAAAGAATTGGGAAAAGAATGTTTTATTATTATCGATGATAAAAACCATGAGCTTGGTGTTAGTAAGATTTTAGCAGAACAAGAGGGATGTTTTAATTTTATTAAGAGTAGTGATGTAGATGATTTACTTTCAGCACATCATAAGAAAAACTTACTTATTATATTAGATACTAATAAAAAAGAACTTGTACAAAATGCTGATGTACTTACTAAAATTTCTAGAAAAATTATAATTGACCATCATGAGTATGAGAAAAAATCTATTCAAGATGCTTTAGTAATTGTAGATAATAATGTATCTTCTACATGTGAGATGATTACTTTACTTGTTGAGAAATTAAAAGTAAATATTGATTCTTATTATGCTACATTACTTCTTTCGGGTATTGTACTTGATACTAATAATTTTACATTAAAGACTAATGCTGAAACATATTATTCTGCTTACTTTTTATCTTGTTTGGGAGCTTCTACTAAAAAAGTTCAATATTTACTAAAACAAGATTTAAAAGAATATACTGAAAGACAAAAATTATTTACTGATATTATTATAGTTAATAAAGTTGCTGTTGCTAAAGGTACTAATTATATTAAATATAGAAGAGAAGATTTAGCTAAAGTTGCAGATATATTACTTTTCTTTAATGGAGTTGAAGCATCTTTTGTTATAGGCAAACTTAGTGATAGTGATGTTGGAATTAGTTCTAGAAGTATGGGAAATTTTGATATTGGTCCAATACTTAAAGAATTTAAAGGTGGAGGAGATGCTTATAATGGTGCTGCTCGTATTAAAGATGAAACTATTGGTAATGTAAATCAAAAATTAGTTAAACTAATTAAAAAACAGGAGGGTTTTGAATAATGAAAGTAATACTAATTAAGGATGTTAGAAAACTTGGTAAAAAGGGAGAAATAAAGGAAGTAAAAGATGGCTATGGACAAAATTATTTAATTAAAAATGGATTTGCTAAACCTGCAAATGATAAAAACTTAAACGAATTAAAACTTTTAAAAAGTAGAGAAGCAAAACAAGATAAATTAAATAAAGAAAAAGCACTTTTAGATAAAGAAAAATTAGAAAAAGAAAAGTTTAAGTTTGTTGTTAAGACGGGTGCTAATGATAAAATGTTTGGTAGTATTTCTGTTAAACAAATTAAAGAAAGCTTAGAGAAAAAAGGATATTCTATTGATAAAACTAAAATAGATATAAAACATCCTATTACATGTTTAGGATTTCATGAAGTTTTATTACATCTTTATTCTGGGGTTGATGCTAAAATAAAAATAGAAATAACAAAGTAGGTGATAGTTATGCCAGGTAGAGTAATGCCTAATGATATTGATGCTGAACAATCAGTAATAGGTGCATGTTTTTTGAGCAAAGAAGCTTTACAAAAAGCAAGTGATGTACTTACTCCTGAACAATTTTATAATGAAAGAAATGGTAAGATTTTTAAAGCAATGCTAGATTTATCTAATGAAAAGACTCCTATTGATCTTACTACTATTACTTCTAAATTAAAAAAAGAAAATAGTTTAGTAGAAGTTGGGGGAGTTGAGTATTTAACAGAACTTGTTAATTTTGTACCTACTGCTAGTAATGTTTCTTATTATATAAAAAATGTAGAAGAGGCATATATTACTAGAAGTTTAATTAATACTGCTACTGATATTGCTACTAGTGGGTATCAGAGTAATGATGATGTTAATCTTTTATTAGATGAAGCTGAAAGAAAAATTTTAAATATTAAAAAGAGGCAAACTAGTGAATTTCGTTCTATTAAAGAAGTTATGAATAAAGCACAAGCTAATTTAGAAAAACTTGCTGATACTCGTGGAGAAATAACTGGTCTTGCTAGTGGGTTTTATGATTTAGATAAACTTACAAGTGGTTTTCATGAAAATGAATTTATAATAATTGCTGCTCGTCCTGCTATGGGTAAAACTGCATTTGCTTTAAATATAGCAACGTCAATTGCTCAGTCAACTTCTAAAGCAGTTGCAGTATTCAACTTAGAGATGGGTGCTGAACAACTTGCTAATAGAATGATATCGTCTCTTGGACAAATAGAAGGTTATAAGCTTCGTACAGGAAATTTATTAAATGATGATTGGAAAAGAGTGGATGAGGCTATTTCTCAAATTGAAAATACTAATCTTTATATAGATGATACTCCAGGTATTACTATTGGGGAGATTAAAGCTAAATGTAGAAGGCTTGCTAGTAGTGATGAGGGACTTGGTATTGTCATAATCGATTATTTACAATTAATATCTGGTGGTAAAAATTATGGAACTAATCGTCAACAAGAGGTATCTGATATCTCACGTAGTCTTAAAACTTTAGCTATGGAACTTGGTGTTCCAATAATTGCTCTTGCGCAACTTTCTCGTGCAGTTGAAGGACGTGAAGATAAAAAACCAATTATGAGTGACTTACGTGAATCTGGTTCAATCGAACAAGATGCTGATATAGTAGCATTCCTTTATAGAGAAGACTATTATAAAAAAGAATTAAGACGTGATGATGATATCAGTATAAGTGAATTACTTGTATTAAAACATCGTAATGGACCTACTGCTGATATAAAACTTTTATTTAAAAAGAATACATCTACTTTTTTAAGTATGCAAAAAGAATATGAAAAGGAGGAAGAGGCATGAAAAAGAAAAATATAATTATTATATTATTACTTTTAGTCTGTGTAATTGGTACTGGATTTAAAAGCAATGAACCTCATAAAGTTTATAGAGTTTATTTAGAAGGTAAATCTTTAGGTATTATAAAAAGTGAGAAAGAACTTGAAAACTACATAGATAAACAACAAGAGCATCTAAAAGAAAAATTTGATGTAGATAAAGTTTATGCTCCTGATACATTAGATATAAAAAAAGAGATTACTTATAATGAAGATTTATCTACTGTAAAAGAAATTTATAAAAAACTTGAAAATAAATCTCCTTTTACTATAGATGGTTATGCAATAAAAATAAAAGGTGTAAAACAAAATGTTAATGAAGGAAAAGCTAAGAAAGGCAAAGATCAAGTTATTTATGTACTTGATAAAAAAGTATTTTCTGATTCCGTTGATAATACAGTAAAATCATTTGTAGATCAAGATAAATATAAAGCTTACAAAGATGGTACTCAAGGAGAAATTAAAGATACTGGTTCTATTATAGAAAATGTTTATATACAAAATAATATTTCTATAAAGAAACAAAGAATACCTGTTAATAAAAAGATATATATGGATAATGTAGAGCTTAGTAAATATTTATTATTTGGAACTACTAAAGAACAACAGAAATATACAGTACAAGATGGAGATACTATTTCTGATATATCATTTAATAATAAGATTTCTACTGAAGAGTTTTTAATTGCTAATGATTCTTTCCAAGATGAAAATGCTTTACTTTATTCTGGTGAAGAAGTAACAATTGGTGTATTAAAACCACAATTTAATTTAGTTGAAGAAGATCATGTTGTTGTAAAAGAAGAGAAAAATTTTGAGACTGAGACTACTTATGATGATAATAAACCTATGGGAACTACTGAAGTTGTTCAAAAAGGTGTTAATGGAGAAAATAAAGTTACTCAAAAAATACAAAAAGTAAATGGTGAAACTACTAGTGTTGTTACTGTTAATACGGAAGTTATTAAAGAACCTATAAAAGAAAAAATTGTTAAAGGTGGAAAAGAAAGTAATTATACAGGTGGAGGATATGGTGCAGTTGTTGCTACTCGTGGTGAGTGGGGATGGCCTGCTTCATGTTCTACAACATCTTCTCCATTTGGATATCGTTGGGGAAGCTTACATGATGGTATGGATATAGCTGGTTGTGGATATGGTTCTAATATATTTGCTGCTCAAAGTGGAACAGTAGTTGCTGCAGGAAATGGTATATTTATAGGTAGTGGTGAGGCTGTTTTGATAGATCATCATAATGGTTATTTTACAATGTATGCACATATGTGTAAAGGTTGTTTAAAAGTATCAGCTGGTGCTAATGTAGTGAAAGGACAAGTAATTGGTGGTATGGGACAGACAGGAAATGCAACAGGAGTACACTTACACTTTTCACTTTGGACTGGTTATCCTTATAGAAGTGGAAAAGCTATAAATCCAGCAGGTTTATACTAATGAAATTTAAAACTTTAGCTAGTGGTTCTAAAGGAAATTCATCAATCATAATAAGTGATGATACTAAACTTATTATAGATATAGGTATTTCTAATTTAAGACTTAAGAAAGCACTTGAAAAATTAAATTATACAATAGATGATTTTAATGGTATTTTAATTACTCATTGTCATAATGATCATATTAAAGGACTTGCTACGACAGTTAAAAAAAATAATATTTTAGTATATGCACCAAGAGATATGGTATATGAACTTAGTGAATTTATAAGTACAGATAGGATAGTTGTAATAGATGATAATTTTAAAATAGGTGACATTAACATATCCTATTTTAATACTTCTCATGATGCAGATTGTTCTGTTGGATATATATTTGAAAGTTCACATAAATCTATTGCATATATTACTGATACTGGTTATATAAATAAAAAAAATTATAATAAAATAATGGGTAAGGATTTATATTTAATAGAGAGTAATCATGATGTGGAAATGTTAATGGAAGGACCATATCCTCCATGTTTAAAACAAAGAGTTTTATCAGATGTTGGACATTTATCTAATGAAATGGCTGCTTCGTATATTTCTAAATTAGTGAGTGTTAATACTCATCATGTAGTACTTGCCCATCTTAGTGAGAAAAATAATACAGAAGAAAAAGCAATGAATGCTACTGTTTCAAAACTTAAAGATATTAATAGAGATGATATAGAAGTATTAATTGCAATACAAGAAGAGGAAGGACCATTAATAGAAGTATGATAAGAATTATATGTGTTGGAAAAATAAAAGAAAAATATTTAAGAGATGCAATAGATGAGTATTCTAAAAGACTTAGTAAATATACTAAGTTAGAAATAATAGAAGTAAAAGATGAATCTAAATATAGTGATTTAGATATAATGAAAAAAGAAGCTATTAATATAGATAAATATATAAATGATAAAGATTATAATATAGTGCTTGCTATAGAAGGAGAAGAATTATCTTCTTTATCATTTGCAAAGAAACTAGATAATGTATTTATTAATTATAGTAATATTAATTTTATAATTGGGGGAAGTTTAGGTATAGATAATTCTATAAAAGAAAAAGCTAATTTAAAATTATCTTTTTCTCGTATGACTTATCCTCATCAATTATTTAGAGTTATTCTTTTAGAGCAAATTTATAGAGCTTTTAAAATTATTAATAATGAGAGTTATCATAAGTAGTAGGTGATTTATAATGATAGGTAATGAATGGGATTATTATTTAGAAGATGAATATGAGAAAGAGTATTTTAAAGATTTATTAAATTATATATCTTTAGAGTATAAAAATAAAACGATATATCCTAAAAAAAATGAAATATTTAATGCTTTTAGGTATACTGATTTTTCTTCTGTTAAAGTAGTTATACTTGGACAAGATCCTTATCATGGACCAAAGCAAGCAGAAGGACTTTCGTTCTCTGTTAGTAATAGTGTTAGAAAACCACCTTCACTTCAAAATATATTTAAAGAATTAGAAGATGATTTAGGAATACCTTTTCCAAATAGTAATTCACTTAAACCTTGGGCAAGAGAAGGAGTATTACTTTTAAATTCTGTCCTAACGGTAGAAGAACATAATCCTACTTCTCATAAGGGTAAAGGTTGGGAAAGATTTACTGATGAAGTTATAAAAATAATTAATGAAAAAACAACACCTGTAGTATTTATATTATGGGGAAGTTATGCAAGAAGTAAAAGAGAATTTATAACAAATAAAATACATTATATTATTGAGTCTCCTCATCCTTCTCCATATTCTGCTAATAACGGTTTTTTTGGAAGTAAGCCTTTTTCTAAAACTAATAATTTTTTAAAATCAAAAGGACTTAAAGAAATTAATTGGAGTATAGAATAATTTTGTTTTTACAATTAAATATAAAAAATAAAGCTCTATAAACTTTTGTTTATAGAGCTTGCTTGTACTGAAGTGATTGCAATTACTCCTACTATATCTTCTTTAGTACATCCTCTTGATAAATCATTTATTGGATGTTTAATACCTTGGCATATTGGACCATAGGCATTTGCTTTTGCTAATCTTTGTACTAGTTTGTAACCGATATTTCCAGAATCTAGATCTGGAAATATTAATACATTTGCATGTCCTGCTACTGTACTGCTTGGTGCTTTTTGTTTTGCTACTTCTTCTACAATTGCACTATCAAGTTGTAATTCTCCATCTATTTTATATTGTGGATATTTTTCTTTTGCTATTTTTGTTGCTTCTATAACTTTTGTTACTTTTTCATGTTTTGCAGAACCTTTTGTTGAATGTGAAAGCATAGCAACTACTGGTTCAACGCCAACTAATTCTTTAAAACTGTCAGCAGATGTTTTGGCTATTTCTGCTAGTTCAGGTGAAGTTGGTTCTTGATTTAGACCTGCATCTGCAAAAATAAATGTTCCATGTTCTCCATATTCGCAGTTTGGTACTTCTACTAAGAAAAATGCTGATACTAGATTAGTATCTTTTTTTGTTTTTATTATTTGAAGAGCAGGTCTTATTGTATCGGATGTATAGTGACATGCTCCTGATACAACTCCATCTGCATATCCTTCTTCTACTAACATACAAGCATAATACATATAATCGTTTAACATTAATTCTTTTGCTTTTTCGTAAGTCATACCTTTATCTTTTCTTAGGTCTACTAATTTATTTATTAATTTTTCTGTTAAATCATTATTATAAGGATTAATTATATTTGCTTTTGATAAATCTAAATTAATAGATGATTCTTTTAAATCTTCTTCTGTTCCAATTATTATAATATTAGCAATGTTTTCTTTTAAAGTTATTTCTGCTGCTTCTAAAACTCTTCTATCATTTGATTCTGGTAATACTATAGTTTTTAAATTTTTTTTTGCTCTATTAATAATTTTCTCAATAAAATTCATGTTTTTATTTCTCCTTTAGTATTTCAAATTCTTCTCTTGTTTCATCTTTAAATAATTCTTTTTTCTTATATCCTAAGAATATTCTATAAATATTATTTGGAAATTGTTCAATTTTTTTATTAAATTTAGTAACACTATCATTATAGTATTTTATAGTTGCTTTTAGTTCTACATTTTCATCTTCTAGTTTCTCTAATATTTTTTCAATTTCTTCATTATTAAGTAATTTTTCGTTTTCATCAATTATAGTTGTTAATTCAGCGTAAAAATCTGCAAGTAGAGAATTAGATTCAAAATATCCGTTTTCACTAACATTAAATTCTTCTATATCTTCTAAAAAGTTTTTTTCATCTATTTCTTTTAATATTATAGGTTTTATTTTATTTAAGTTTTTTGTTTTTTTACTTAATATTGAATCTATATTTTTTTCTGCTTCAGTAATTTTAATGTTTGAAATATTTAGTTTACTACGACAAGATATAATTGAAATTGCAATAAATATTATTAGTAATAATATTATTCCTATTATAATTAATTTTACTATCATATATACCACCTTCTTACTTTATAATTGTATCATGTATATGATAAATTGTAAATTAATTATAATCATAAAAAAACTATGAATAAGCATAGTTTCTGTTTAATAAAATTTTTTATGATGGATATGTTGGAGATAATTTTTCATCAAATACTGTATCAGTATCTTTTGGTTCGGTTCCTTTTATAAAGTACATTAATTTTTTCTTTTGACTTTCTTCTGTTGCTGGTCTTCCTGATATTGGGTCTACTAGAACTCCTACTATGTTCTCTGGTGTTTCATACCAACTGTCTGGTTTATCTTTTTCGTAGTTTTCTATAGTATTAAACCATATATTTTGCCCATATTTATAGTCTGAAGATAGTAATGTTTTATTATTATCATAACCTACCCATGTTGTTACTAATATATCTTTATTAAATCCTATATACCAGTTATCTGTATCTGTAGTTCCACTTTTTAAGGCGTATTTATGAGTTAGTTTTGAAGATAGTCCTACTGCAGTTGGGTAATTATAATCTATATAGTCTGGGTCATAAGTTGCAGTTAACATATTATCTAATATAAAGGTAAGACTTGAATCTAGTACTTTATTTTTTGTTTGTTTTGCTTCATATAAAACATTACCTTTACTGTCTTCTATTCTTTTTATAAAATGAGGTTTTATTTTATATCCTTCATTTGCGAATGAACAGTAGCCTCCAGCGAACTCTAGCATATTTATTTCTTTTGTACCTAGTGGTAGGGATGCTACTTTATCAAGTTTTGATGTTATACCTGTTCTTCTTGCAACATTTATTAGTGCATCACTACCTAAAAACATATGTGTTTTTACAGCATATACATTTTCTGAATATGCAATAGCAGTTGCCATTGATATTGGTTTGTTTCCATATTTGTCATTATAGTTTTTTGGAGAATATGTTGTATTGTTTGAAAAAGTGAATGTTGTTTGTTCACTTGTAAATGAAGTTGATGATGTAAATCCATTTTCAAGTGCTGCATAATACAAAAATGGTTTCATTGTTGAACCCACTTGTCTTTTGGCTGTGGTTGCACGATTGTATTCTGATGTATTATAGTTTCTTCCACCTATCAAGGCAATTACTTCACCTGTTGTTGGTTTTATCATTACACTTGCAGTTTGTAATTCTTCATTATCACTTGGCATTATTTCTTTTACATTGTTTTCTAAGTTTGTTTGAGCATCTCTATCTAGTGTTGTATATATTTTTAATCCATTGGTTTCAGTAAATGATTTTGGTATATTTTCTATTGTTTCTAGTTCTTGTAGTACTGCATCATGAAAATACATTTCTGTGTTTAGTTTATCTATGTTACTTTTTCCTACTATTTCTAGTTGTTGATTATAAGCAGCTTGTTTTTCTATTTCTGAAATTAATCCGGCACTTTCCATATTTTCTAAAATATTTAGTTGTCTTTCTTTGGCAGTATTATAATCTACGAGTGGTGAGTAATTTGCTGGAGACTTTGGTATACCTGCAAGCATCGCAGACTCTGCTAGTGTTAAGTCAGATGCACTTTTATCAAAATAAAACTTAGATGCATTTTCAATTCCATACATACCATGTCCATAATTAATAGTATTTAAGTATCCTTCTAATATTTCATCTTTTTTATAATGAGTTTCTAATTCTACTGTGTACCACATTTCTTTTATTTTTCTTTCCCATGTTTTAGAAAAATCTAAAAATAAGTTTTTAGCATATTGTTGAGTAATAGTAGATGCTCCTTGTAATTTTTCTCTATTTAATAAATTAGTGTATCCAGCTTTTAATATTCTTAAATAGTCAAATCCATGATGTTTATAAAATTTTTTATCTTCTGTTACAAGAGTAGCATTTATTAAATTTTTAGATATTTTTTTTAAAGATATCCATTCTTTATTTCCTGTTCCCTGAAAAAATAAATTATTATTTGTATCATACAAAGAAATACTATTGGCACTTTTTATTTCTAATTTTGGTGTCATTTTAGCATATATAAAAACACCACCATATAAAATAGCTATAAGGGTAATTAATATTATAGTAATTTTACATGTTTTTTTTAGTATTTTCATATAATCACACCTTTCTAAATTTTATTATGAAAAAATAAATTAAAAATTATGTATATAAAAATTTAATTTTGTATTATAATCTTTTTAAGGAGTGCTTATATGAATATAGATGGTGTTAGAGTTTTATTAAATTCTAAAGATAATAGTATTTTGTACGATGTTTCAATATTTATTAATAAAGATAACAATGAGTTAAGTTATGTTGAAAAGGATTTGGAAAAAACTTTTGTAAGTTTTGATTATAAGAATAATATTTTAAAAAGAGATAATAATAAAATGTACATGGAATATGATTTTAAACATGAAAAAGGTTATTTTTTTGAAAAAAGTTTAAATAAAAAATTTGATATAGAAATTAAAGTAAAAAATATAGTTTTAACTAGTAATACTATAGTAATTGAATATTATAGTAATGGAGATTTTTATCAATATAAAATATTTGGTGTGTAAAAATAATTAAAAAGGTGTTGCATTTATATCTTTTTCGTGTTATAAATTTGTTTGTAATAAATGTGGCCAAAAAATATTAATTACATATAGTATTTAGAAAGTTATTCGTGAAAGGAAGTAATAATATGAATAAAAAAAGTCTAGAAGAACTTGAATTGATGTCTAATAAAGATATAGCTTATATGATTTTATCTGAAAGAAAAAGATCTATTAGTACAGCTGCTTTATTTAAGAAAATAATTGAATTATTAAAATTACCTGAGTCTAGCTTTGAAGAGAAAATTGGGGAGTTTTATACTACTTTATCTACTGATAAAAGATTTATTTTACTTGATAATGGTAATTGGGATTTAAGAGTTAGACATAGTTCTGATAAAATTAAAAACCCTATAACAGATGATGAAGATGAAGACGAAGAAGATGATGAAGAAATAGAGGACGAAGTAGTTGAGGATGATGAATTAGAAGATAATTATGATTCTACAGATGATAGTGATGATTATGTAGATCCTAATGAAGATATTAAAGATTTGGTTATTTTAGATGAAAGTGAACTAGAACAAGATTAAGTTTTAGTTTTTTTCAATTTTGTGGTATTATAATATTAAGAAGGTGATTTTATGGGAAAAGTATTAGAAGTGCAAGTTGATGATAGTATTATTAGAACTCCAGAGAATGTTGTTGATGAGTTATTTAGTACTAAGAATACTAGTAATGTTATGTTTTATAATGGGAAAGATTATGAATGTAGTACTGTTTTAGATGGTGTTTTGCTTACTACAGAAGAAAGTAAAGATTTAAATTTAAGAAAGTATTATAATAATGTTTTAGAATGTGAAGAGAGTATTAATACTAAATTGGAAGATACTAGATTTAGAAATGTTAAGTGTGCCGCACTTAATTTGAGGAGTATTGTTGATAATTATGATTTGAGTCCTCATGAAAAAAGTGACCAAGAGTTATTTTTAAAACGTATAATTGTAAATATGCAGAGATCTTATAATATGCTTGTTCAACCTGGAATTGGTGTAGAAGAAGATTTTTCTAAATATTTAGATGTATTATGTGAAATTGGTAAAGTCGTTTTATATGAGACTTCTAAAAAGAATTTTTGTCATGATGATTTGATGGATGAAGCTATTACATATATTGAACAAGTTAAGGATGCACCTTTTTCTCATGAGAAAGACGCTCTTGAAAATATTTGTATGGAAAGAGAAGAAGGATCAATTGCTAAACAATGGCTTAATTATTTTTATCGTAAATACGAAACAGAAAAGAATAAAAGCAAATGATAATGGTTTTTACTATTATCATTTTTCATATAATTAAATTAATATGATTTTTACAAAAAGGTAAAGTCATGTTATAATATCCTAGAGAAAGGCGATGAGTCGTATGATAGAAAGATTAGATGCGATAGAGGATAAGTATAATAAATTACAAGAAGAACTTACTAAACCTGAAGTATTAAATGATTTTAATAAGACTAAAGATATATCTAAAAAAATTAGTGATATGGAAGAGGTTGTAGGTGTTTATAAGAAATATAAAAATTTATTAGGACAAATAGAAGATACACGTGAAATGATGAGTGATAGTGAACTTGCAGAAATGGCTCGTGAAGAGTTACCTGGTTTAGAAGGGGAAAAGACAAAGTTAGAAAAAGATTTAGAAATATTACTTATTCCAAAGGATCCTAATGATGATAAGAATGTTATTATGGAAATTAGAGGAGCAGCTGGAGGAGATGAGGCTAATATTTTTGCTGGAGATTTGTTTAGAATGTATACTCGTTATGCTGAAAAACAAGGATATACTTGTCAAGTATATAATGCTGTTGAAGGTGCCGCAGGTGGATTTAGTCAGATAGAGTTTATTATAAAGGGACAAAATATTTATTCTAAGCTTAAATATGAAAGTGGATCTCACCGAGTTCAAAGAGTTCCTGTTACTGAAAGTAATGGTCGTATTCAAACATCTACTGCTACTGTTTTAGTTATTCCTGAAGAAGATGATAGTATAGATATAGATATTAATCCTAGTGATTTAAGAATAGATATTTTTAGATCTTCAGGATGTGGAGGTCAAGGTGTTAATACAACTGACTCTGCAGTAAGAATTACCCACTTACCTACTAATACTGTTGTTACTTGTCAAAATGAAAGAAGTCAAATACAAAATAAAGAGCAAGCTATGAAAGTGTTAAAAGCAAGACTTTATGAACAAGAACGTGAAAAACAAGAAGCAGAAATGGGTAGTGTTCGTCGTAGTAAGATAGGTACAGGAGATAGAGCAGAAAAAATTAGAACTTATAATTATCCACAAAATAGAGTTACAGATCATAGGATTGGATTTACTACTAAGAATTTAGATAGAGTAATGGATGGGGATTTATCTGATATAATAGATGCTTTAATACAAGAAGATCAAAAAAGAAAATTAGAAGAAGCAGAATAGGGGTATTTTATGACAGTAGAAGATTTATTAATATATGGTAAAAAACAAATGCATTCTGATCATTCAAAGATATTACTTGCAGACCTTCTTGGAGTGAATCCACTAGAACTTTTAAATCATTTGAATAAGGAAGTACCAGAAGATAAATGTGAGCTTTATAAAGAAGAGATGAATGCTCTTCGTGAAGGTAGACCTGTTCAGTATGTTACTGGTAAAGTTAATTTTTAT